>JBFIQH010000001.1:0-51202 GCA_041609735.1 Woeseiaceae bacterium
AATCTGCCTCGGTGCGCAACTGCTGGCTAAAGCGCTGGGCGGCACCGTCGAGCGAAACCCGCAGCGCGAAATCGGTTGGCATGACGTCGAACTGACGGCGGCGGGCAGGGACGATCCGGTTCTGTCGACGTTTGCATTGCGGCAGCGTGTATTCCAGTGGCACGAAGACGGCATCGGCATCCCGGACGGCGTCGTGCACCTTGCGCGATCGCCGTTGAGTCCGGTACAGGCCTTTCGCCACGGCGAGCACGCTTACGGATTCCAGTTTCACCTCGAGGTGAATGCATCGCTGATCGAGCGCTGGCTGACGGTTCCGGACAACCAGGCCGTACTGCGTGACGAGGCCGGCAATGTCGACCCGGAACGAATTCGGGCGCAAACCCGTGACCAGATCGCGGCGCTGGAAGCGCTTAGCAACGAAACGTTTTCACGCTGGATCGCACGCTTCGACACAAGCGGCCGACGCCGGGCGCTGCCGTCGCGATAAGGCGACCTAGTAGTCGAGCCACTCCAGCGGCGCTTCCTGCATCAAAGCGACCTGCTCGCGAAGCGACAGAACCTGCTCATCCCAGTACCGGCGGCTATTGAACCACGGGAAAGCCTGCTTGAATGCCGGATCGTCCCAGCGGCGAGCGAGCCACGCCGAGTAGTGCAGCAGCCTTAAACTGCGTAGCGCTTCGACCAGGTGCAGCTCTCGTGCATCGAACCGGCGGAACTCCTGGTAGC
This sequence comes from Woeseiaceae bacterium, assembly GCA_041609735.1. GTDB lineage: Bacteria > Pseudomonadota > Gammaproteobacteria > Steroidobacterales > Woeseiaceae > UBA1847. The sequence continues at coordinate 727 of JBFIQH010000001.1, forward strand.
CCTCGAGGATCGCCGCAAGCTGTGGCGTTTGTTCGTCGCGATTGCCGGACAGGAACATCCAAAGGTCCTGCACGGCCGGCCCCGTGCGCGCGTCGTCGAGGTCCACGATGTGCAGCGCATCGCCGGCAACCAGCACGTTGCCGGGATGAAAGTCACCGTGCAGTCGAATTTCGCGCACAGAACCCAGCCGCTCGTAACAATCCTCGACCCCGTCGATGACCAGTTCCGCGGTGCCCTCGTAAACGTCGCGCATTTCTTCCGGGATGAAATTTTCGGTCATCAGGTACTTGACGGAATCCCGCCCGTAAGTGTCGATAGCGATACGCGGGCGATGCCGGAATGTATCCGTCTCGCCTACGGTATGAATACGTGCGACGAAGCGGCCGAGCTGCCGCTGCAGGTCGTAGTTGTCGAGATCCGGCGCGCGTCCTCCGCGACACGGATAGATCGCGAGCCGGAACGGGCCTGACGTGAACAACGACTCGCCATCGATGACGATCGGCGCGATGACGGGAATGTCCTGTGCCGCAAGATCGGCGGCGAACCGGTGTTCCTCGACGATCGCTTTGTCGCTCCAGCGGCCCGGGCGGTAAAACTTGACGACAACGTCGTCACCGTTTTCCTGGCCGAGCTTGTAGACCCGGTTCTCGTAGCTGTTCAGCGCGAGCAAACGGCCATTGCAGATGAAGCCCAGCTCGTCGAGCGCATCAAAGATGTCGTCCGGCTGTAAATTCGTAAAGGCGAGGGTGAAGGAGTCGACGCGTGCCATTTGATGAAATCGAAAGGGGAGGCGCATTATAGGGACTTCGCCTCGCAAATGGTTCGAACAGTCTGCAAAAGATCCTGCCGTCGCTCTTGTGTGCGGTTGCGGCCCGCGTGCCGACCATGCTGGAGCTGCCTATGCGGCAGAAATCGCCGCCTGGCGCGATGGCCGGCTCAGCTGCCTCAAAGCGTCGTTCGGCGACCTGAATCTCGTCGGGCTTTAGCGGCTCGAAGAGGAATGCGTGACCTTCGGTGGTGATGCCGGCAGCCAGCTGCGGTTGCCCGGCGTCGCCTGCTGGCTCGAATTTTCGAGTGGACCGACGCTGGCGTCAGACTAACCGTCGAAGACGACGTCGCCGCTTGCCGAAAGCGATTACCGCCGGCGAGAAGCTCGCGCCCGGGCTGTATGCCGGTTCAGGCTGAGTGGTCGAGAACGTCGAACGTCAGTCCTGCACTTTGCTGCAGTCTCGAAAGTAGCGCATCGCCCATGGCAACGGCTGGCGTAAGGATGCCGCCCGGCGACGGCAGCTCGTCCTTCGCCAGGCATACTGCGCATTCTGACAGCATCTTGCTTGTCGAGCCGTAGCCCGGGTCCCGGTCCCCGGTGGTCTTGCCACGGATGACCGTGCCGTCGGCAAGTACGCCCCAGGTTCTGAGGTCGAAAAAACCGTTTTCTCGGGCTTCTTCATCCGGGCCTTCGCCGGGCGCCGGCAGCACGAAGCGCTCAAGGGCGCTGCGCGACAGGTCGAACGCGGCGGCCGCGACGAATGCGCCGATGCCGGCTGTCAACATGTTCGCTTTGACGCGACCGGCGGCACCGCGGCCGGCCACGACGGCTTCGTGATAGCGGAATTCCCGGCCATACGGATAGCCCTGCAGGGCATGGCTGCGCCGCACTACCCGGGTATTGATGCCGGCCATGACGAACGGCGCCGTCCAGTAGCCCGAGGCGTCGTGGAGTTCCGCGCTTTTCTGATCGCGTCGCTCCGGCCCTTCGCGTTCGCCCGGCGGGTTCAACGTATACGGATTCGCAAGCGCACGAGCGATACTGCGGTCGGCACGGCTTTCCCGGATGATGTTTAGCATGCTGGCAAACGTGCCGCCGCTGGCGCCGCCTTTCATGGCTTTGACCAGCATCGTAATCGAGCGGCAATAGTTGCCATGGCGTGCCTTCGCTTGCTGCTGCAGGTACCAGACGCTCATGTCCGAGGGCACCGAGTCGAAACCGCAGCAGTGCACGATGCGCGCACCGGATGCCGCGGCTGCATCGTGATGCTCGTCAATCATTTTCTGTATCCACTGTGCTTCGCCGGCGAGGTCGCAGTAATGCGTCGCGTTGCGCACGCAGGCTGAGACCAACTTGCTGCCGTATTTCGCATACGGGCCTACCGTCGTGAGAACGACCCGCGTGCGGCGAGCCAGTGCATCGAGCGATGACTCGTCGTTGCTGTCAGCGAGGATCGTCGCCAACGACGCCGCGCCGGCCCCGAGCGATTCCTTGAGCCCCATGAGTTTTTCCTCGTCCCGCGCCGCGAGCGCCCAGCGCACACTGCCGGCGGCGCCGTAAGCATCGAGCAGGTATTTCGCAACAAGGGAACCGGTGAACCCGGTTGCGCCCCAGACAACGACGTCGAATTCGCGCGTTTCATTCATCAAAGCTTCTTCTCCAGCAGCGCAACCTGTTTGGCGCCGCCCTCGGTGGCCTGTGTGCCTACCTGGCGAAAGCCCAGGCGGCGGTGAAATATCATTGACGATTCGTTGGGCGGTTTCAGGTTGACTTCGCAGGTCATAACGCCAACCGTGGCCGGCAACGTTGACCGGAAATCGTCGTAAAGCCGCGTCGCGAGTCCGTGACGCCGCGCATTGATCGCGACCGCGACGCGATCGATGTAACCGAAATCGTCATAGTTTTGACAAAACCAGGCGTAGTTGGGGCTGTCATAGCCGGTGCCGGGCCGCATGCCGATCAGGAAAGCGCCCAGCACATCGCCGTCGACGCAAACGCGAAAGTACGTGGCATTGTCGGCGAACCAGCGCATTTTTTCGATCGACAGGCTATTGACGGCCGGCGTCGACGCCTCGTTGAGACTGAGTACGGCATCAAGCTCGTCATGAAGGACGTCGCGTATCGTGTAGCTCACCGGACGAGTGTAGGTGGAATCGCCGCAACCCGCAAAAGCCGGGTGTCGTCGCGCGGCGTATTTGTCTATACTCTGCCGAAACGGCGTTCGGCGTCAGTCGAAATCCAAGACCGTTTGCTTGACCGATTTGAAAATCGCATTACTCGCCAGGTACCGAGCACTGCCAGCCCGCTGACAGCGTTCGATTGCGAATCCATTGATCATCGGGGCACGATCCCTTAAGGAAGAAACCATGCCACTTACAGTACTTCGTCGGGCCGGCGCGCTCGTTGTCTTGTCATTCATCAGTCTCGTTGCCTGCAAGGAAGGTGGCTCCACGGACGATTTCGCCGCCGAGGACGACCTGCTGCGATTCGTGCCGGCAGATACGCCGTACCTGTTTGCGACCGGGGCGCCGCTGCCGGACGACCTGCTCGACAAGTTCGAGCCGCGCGTCGACAAGGTCTTGCAGTCGTACCAGATCGTCGTTCGGGAGGTAGCCCGTTCCGCGATGGCCAAGAACGCCGACACGAAGGATCCGGCTGAGCTCGCGCGCATGTCCGCAATCGTAGATGAGCTTACAACGCTCTTGTCAATCGATGGCATGCGTTCGGCAGGGTTCGAGCGGGATTCGAGTGTGGTTTTCTTCGGTAACGGATTGCTGCCCGTCATGCGTATTTCGCTCAGCGATCCGAAGCTGTTCGACGCGGCGATTGCGCGGATCGAGGCGGCTGCGGATGCATCAATGGACATCGGTGAAATCGACGGCAAGCCGTATCGATACGTTGGCGACGACGAAGGTAGCCTCGTCATTGCGACGCTCGAGGACAACGCAGTGTTTGCGTTCGTACCGGGCAACTTCGGCGATGCCGAAAAACGTGAGCTGCTGGGGCTGACGCTGCCGGCCAAGAATATCGCGACGACCACCATCCTGTCGGACATTGCAAGCACTTACGACTTTACCGCTCATTACATCGGATTCGTCGACACGCAACGTATAGCATCCGCCTTTGTCGACGGCCCTACCGGACTCGACGTGGCGTTGTTCGACGCCATGGACGGTGAAACCCCAGATTTGTCGGCGGTCTGCAAGCAGGAAATGCGCGAGGTCGCCGGCATCATGCCGCGTCTGGTTTTCGGCTACGACGAGGTCAGCGAGGAGGCGATGAGCGGCAGCTTCGTTTTCGAATTGCGCCAGGACATCGCGAAAGGACTGATGCCGATTTCGGCTCTGGTGCCGGGCCTCGGTGTCGACGCGGGCGGACTCCTGTCGATGGGCTTTAGCTTCAATCTCCTCGAGATTCGCAATTTTTACGAAGGCCGGCTGGACGCGATGGAGAACGACCCTTACGAATGCGAGTATTTTGCCGAGCTGCAGGCGGGCGTCGCGAAAGGTCGCGAGATACTGAACCAGCCGGTACCACCGTTCGTGTACAGCATGCGTGGTTTCAACGCGATCGTCGACGATATCGGCGATTTCGACCTGGCCAGCAATCAGCCGCCGGAGGACATCGATGCGAGCCTGGTGTTTGCGATGGACGACGCGCAGACGATGGTTGCGATGGGCGCCATGTTCAGCCCGGAGCTGGCGAACCTGAACCTGCAGCCGGATGGCAAGGCCGTGCTGATCGATGTCGCACAGGTCAGGGCGACCGGCAAGGATGTGTATGCAGCGATGATCGAGGATGCGCTTGCTATTTCTATTGGCGCGAATGCCGAGAGCCGGGTGGCGTCCGTTTTGACTGCACGATCGGCCGAGCCGCCGCCGGTGTTCAGCATGACGATGGATGCGGGTCGTTATTACTCGCTGATCGGCGAGACGATGGTGCTCGAGCAGGACGAGGAGGCCGCCGAGCTGTCGCTCGAGGCCCGCGAAGCGCTGCGCGATGCGATGCTCGCCATCGGCGAGCTGTATGATCGCATGGCTGTCGATCTGCGATTCACCGCGAATGGCGCCGAGTTCGATTCGCGCGTCACGCTGAAAGACTGAGGGGGCCAAATGTCTAAGACAAAGATCGCCAGCCTGCTTCTGCTGGTTTCGGCAGCGGCGCTGGCGGATGACAATGCCGCTGCGGTCGTCGATTCGCTGCATGTCGAGTCATCGGAGGTCAAAGCGGCAGGGCAGGTTCGACCGGTCGGCGGAATAACATCCTCCGGCCAGCCGGACGAGCGCGCGCTGCAAGTTTATGCGGACAGCGGTTACCGCGCGGTCATCGACCTGCGAGGTGCTGCGGAATCGCGCGGGCTCGACGAAGCATCGGTCGTTGAAAGCCTCGGCATGTCCTACGTGCCGTTCCCGATCAGCGGCGCCGAGGCGATCAATTTTGACAATGCGGCGAAGCTGACGGCGCTGATCGAGGCACAGGACGGCCCGGTGCTCGTCCACTGCGGTAGCGGCAATCGCGTGGGCGCGCTGCTGGCACTCGCCAAGGCGCTGGATGGCGCGGATGCCGAACAGGCGATAGCGGCCGGCCGGGAAGGCGGTTTGAGCCGGCTGGAGCCGGTCGTTCGTGAACGTCTCGCCGAGCGCGAGAAAAACGAGTAAGACTGCCGGGAAAAAAAACGGCCGCCCAAAAGGCGGCCGTTTTCACATTGGTGGAGGTGGCGAGAATCGAACTCGCGTCCGCAAGCCCTCTGCTTTGAGCTCTACATGCTTATACCGTCTTTAGATCTCGCTGGCGGCTACCCGACGGGCAGGGAAGACCGACAGCCAGTTCGGTAAGGATTTAACGGATCCGGCCCCGAACGAGCCATCACCGCGGTTCCGTGTGGATGACTCCCGGGACCCGAACGCACGGACACGTATCGGCCGGAAGGCACTAACGCTGGTTTTTAAGCAGCGAGTGCGTAGTTGTCGTCGTTGGCAACTATAGGTTTTACAGGTGGATTTACGAGGTGATCTGTCCCTCGGCATGCACTCAAAGGTTCGCGACCCACGTCGAAGCCATGTCACCCCCAAGAGTGTCCAGTGTAGGGGCGGCTACAGAAAATACAATGACCCCGCTCCCGGAATGCGCGCAGCTCGTAAGCAGTATTTACTTTAATTAAATAAAATAAAATATTGTTTTAATTCAGCTTTTTAATATGCGTTCCTTTTGGCGTTGCCAGTCCTGTTCCTTCTTCGCCGCGCGTTTGTCATGCTGCTTCTTGCCCTTCGCGAGCCCGATCTCGAGCTTGGCGCGGCCTTTCGACCAGTGCAGGTCCAGCGGCACCAGCGCATAGCCCTTACGTTCGACCTGTCCGGTCAGCCGATCGAGTTCGCGCCGATGCAATAGCAGCTTGCGACTGCGGGTGGGGTCGGCCCGGACGTGTGACGAAGTGGTCGTCAAAGGCGAAAAATGTGCACCGATCAGCCAGGCCTCGCCGTTCTTGACGTGTACATAGGCCTCGGTCAGCTGCGCGCGTGCAGCACGCAGGCTTTTCGCTTCCCAACCCTCGAGCGCAAGGCCCGCCTCGAACGTATCCTCGATGAAATAGTCGTGGCGCGCGCGCCGATTGACGGCGATGACCCGGTTTTTCGGTTTGTCGGACTTTTTCGTGGTCATCGCTACAGTTGGGAGTCGCTCGGCGGGCGACGCATTATACGGATTCCGCGGACCACGACAGCGTACAGACGCCCGATATTATTGTCAGTCTGCTCGATTTATACGAGAATCGCCGCTTTCAGCGCCCTGAGAGAATAAGAATGCTGAGTCATCAGTCGCAGGACGGGGGCAAACGGACCTCTTTGCACGGCCACTGGTCGTCGCGCATGGCCTTCATCTTCGCGGTGACCGGATCCGCGGTGGGCCTTGGCAATATCTGGAAATTTCCGTATGTGGCCGGCGAGAACGGCGGTGGCGCGTTCGTGCTGGTTTATTTGTTCTGCGTCGTGCTGATCGGCATGCCGGTCATGATGTCCGAAATCCTCATCGGCCGGCGCGGAAGACGCAACCCGATCGCGACGATGGCGCTGCTCGGGCAGGAGGAGGGGCACTCGCGTCACTGGCAGTGGGTCGGCGCTCTCGGGGTCATTGGCGGTGTACTGATTCTTTCGTATTACAGTGTCATCGCGGGCTGGGTGCTTGCCTACGTGGTCAAGAGCGCCAGCGGCGTATTCGCCGGTGCGTCTCCCGAACAGGTCTCAGAAATATTTGCCGAGTACTCGGGTAGCTGGACGGCGGTCGCCATCAGCCACACGGCGTTCATGGCCGTGACGATTTTCGTCGTGGCGCGTGGCGTCGAACGCGGCCTCGAGCAGGCGGTGCGACTGATGGTACCCGCATTGCTGCTGTTGTTGCTGTTGCTGCTGGGCTACGCAATGAGTTCGGGGTATTTCATGGCCGGGGTGGAATTCATGTTCACCCCCGATTGGGAGAAGCTGACCTGGAACAGTGTCCTGGTCGCGCTGGGGCAGGCGTTTTTCACGCTCAGTATCGGCATGGGCGCGATCATGGCCTACGGTGCCTACCTGCCCGAGGAAACCTCGATTACCAGTGCGTCTGGCGCTGTGGTCGCAGCCGATACCGGGATCGCGATGCTTGCGGGCCTCGTCATTTTTCCCCTGGTGTTCGCTAACGGGCTAAGCCCGGATGAAGGCGCGGGCCTCGTGTTCGAAACGCTGCCGCTGGCCTTCGGCAAGATGGCAGCCGGGACCGTGTTTGCGACGGTGTTTTTCGTCTTGCTGTCGTTTGCGGCGTGGACCTCGGCCATCGGCCTCGTCGAGCCGTCGGTCGCGTGGCTCGTCGAGCAGTTTGGCCGCACCCGCGCGCAGGCGACCATCATCATCGGCATCATTATCTGGGGTGTCGGACTCGGTTCGGTACTGTCATTCAACGTGTTGGCCGACTTCATCGTCTTCGATCGAACGATATTCGGTAACGTCGACTATCTGACCAGCAACATCATGCTGCCGCTGGGCGGCCTGTTGATTACGGTCTTCGCCGGCTGGGTCATGTGCCGCAATTCATCGGCCGACGAGCTTGGCGGGGCGGGCGCCGCCTACAAGGCCTGGCGCGTGCTCGCGCGCTTCCTGGCACCGATTGGTATCCTGATCATTCTCGTCAACAATATCTGACGCCGCTCGGCGTCGCCGGGGCCAGACACGCACCATGCGAAGAGTCAATCGCAGCGCGCTCGTGCCGTATTCGGCGGCTGAAATGTATGCGCTGGTGGACAACATCGAGACCTACCCGGAATTCCTGCCGTGGTGCGCCGCGGCAACCGTTCACAAGCGCAGCGGCGACATCGTCGAGGCAACGCTGGAGATTCGACGTGCGGGCATCCACAAATCGTTTATGACTCGCAATCGCGTCAAGGCAGACGAGCGCATCGACATCACGCTGATCCGCGGGCCGTTTCGGCAACTCGCAGGGGGCTGGCGCTTCGAGGCGCTGGACGAGCGCGCGTGCAAAGTGTCATTGCGACTGGAGTTTGATTTCGAACATGCGATCGCCAGCCTGTTTTTCGGGCGGGTCTTCGAAGAAATCAGCCGCTCTCTCGTCGATGCCTTTACGAAAAGGGCTGACGACGTCTATACCGGGTGATGCCAGGGAAGCTGCCGTGCGAATCGAAGTCGTTTACGCAACAAAGTCTCGCCAGGAACTCGTGGAACTTTCCGTCGAAGTCCCGCCAACGGTCGCTGAAGCGATCCGCCTGTCCGGCATCGGGGCACGAGTTCCCGACACCGACCTCGATGCACTCGACGTCGGCATCTGGGGCCGCGTCGTGTCTCGCGAGACGATCGTCAGTGATGGTGACCGAATCGAGATCTATCGGCCGCTGCAAAGGGATCCGCGGGAAGCACGGCGATTGCGAGCCGCACAGACGGATAGTCATGGATAGAGCGCCATCGATGCCGTGGCGCGGGGAAATCGGCGTCAAAGATCGGGGTTAAGCTGCAGATCCTTTCGGATCTCGGACACCCGGTCGTTTTCGAAAAAGATCGAAACCCAGCGCTCGAACGACGCGTCTTCGCGTCCGATTTTCATGTAATAAACATAGTCCCAGCGATTCGCGTGAAACGGGTCGTCGATCAAGGGTGTGCCGAGAAGGAAGCGAACCTGGCTGCGCGTCATGCCGAGCGTGACCTGTTCGAGTTCTTGCTGCTCGATCAGGTTGCCCTGCGAGATACTCGCACGGTAGACACATCCGGCCGAAACCAGCGTCGTACAAAGTACAACTATCAGCAATAGTCGGTTCATTGCAAAGCTTGGAGTACGCATCGGGCTCCCGGGTTCCTCGGATCTGCGGTAGTCCGCAGACAGCATCTACGTCATAATAGGCGCGCATCATACCGTTTGAATTCCGATCACGATACCCGCAGACCTGCCGGGGGCGAGGCGCTCAATGGAGCAACGCAAGGAACTACGAAAAGCCGGGCTCAAAGTCACGCTGCCGCGGCTGAAGATCCTGGAAATCCTCGAAGACTCCAAGCTCCGGCACATGAGCGCCGAGGACATCTACAAGGATCTGATCGAGTCCGAGGAGGATATCGGGCTCGCGACGGTATACCGGGTCCTGACCCAATTCGAGTCTGCCGGCCTCGTGACGCGGCACAATTTTGAAGGCGGCCACTCGGTGTTCGAGCTCGACGACGGCGAACATCACGACCACATGGTGTGTGTCGACAGCGGCGAGGTGGTCGAATTCGTCAGCGAGGAAATCGAGCGCCTGCAGAAAGAAATTGCCGCGAAACACGGCTTCGAGCTGCTCGACCACAGCCTGGTTCTTTACGTTAAACCGTTAAAAAACACCTAGGAGGGCCTTCAGGCCCGATACAACAACGGCTCGCCAGGACCGTGGGCGGAACCTGGTCACGGCTATTCCTGGTAGGAGAGACCAGGGCCGCTCCTACATTGCCAGCTTATTCTTCGTTTTCGTCGACAACATTTCGGCCGCATGCTCGCGCGTTTTCCGTGTGATCTTGACGCCGCCGAGCATGCGCGCGAGCTCGTCGATGCGCTCGCTGTCGTCCAGCGGATCGACCTGGGTCCGGGTCGCTTTTCCGTCGGTAACCTTCGCAATGCGGAAATGTTGTGCTGCGAGACTTGCGACTTGCGGCAGATGGGTGACGCACAGCACCTGGCGCGTTTCGCCGAGTTCCGCGAGGCGTCGCCCGACCATTTCCGCGACCCCACCGCCAACGCCACTATCAACCTCGTCGAAAACCATCGTCGGGATCGAGCTGCCGTCACTGGCAATAACCTGGATCGCGAGGCTCATGCGTGACAGTTCGCCACCGGAGGCAACACGCGATAAGGGCATCAGCGGTTGTCCGGGATTGGCGGAAATCATGAACGTGATGTCGTCGAGTCCGTGACTGCGCGCTTCGTCCTCGTCGCGTCGCCGAAGTTCGATCTCGAACGTACCGCCCGGCATACCCAGGCCATGCATTGCGTCCGAAACTGCAGCCGCCAGTTTTTTCGCCGCAGCCTTGCGCCGGGCGGACAGGTTGCTGGCGAGCGCCAGGAAACTCTCACGCGCCGCATCCAGCTGCTGCTCGAGCTCGCGGCTGCGTTCGCCGGCGTTCGTCAGCTCCTCAAGCTCAGCGGCAAGGCGCTGCGTCAGCTCGGGAAGCTCCGCCGGCTCGACGCGATGCTTGCGGGCCAGCGAGCGTACCGCATCCAGCCGCTCTTCAACCTCGTTCTGACGTCCGGGATCCATATCGATATCGGCCGCATAACGGCGCAATTCATCCGCCGCTTCGCCAATCTGGATGCCGGCGCTTTCCAGCAGCTCGGATACTGGCGACAGTGCGGCGTCGAATTCGGTCAGCGTGCCGACGGCGCGCGCGGCGTCGGCAACCAGGTGGCTCGCGTTGCGTTCGTCGTCATCGGACAGCGCCTGCAGCGCCTGCGCGACACCGTCCGCCAATCGGCCGCTGTTGGCGAGCTTCTGCCGCTCTACGCGCAGTTCCGCAATTTCATCGGCTGAAATCGCCAGCGCGCTGAGTTCGTCGTATTGAAAGGTCAACAGGTCGATCCTGGCGGCACGATCCGCTTCGTCGCCCGTTAACTTGCGAAACCGCTGCGCGAGCTCGTGCCATTGCTCATAAGCGACCGCCGTCTGCTCGCGGTCTTTTTGCAGGCCGCCAAAAAAATCCAGCAGGTTGCGCTGGACGTTACGTCTGCCCAGTGACTGGTGAAAATGCTGTCCATGGATATCGACCAGGAACTCACCGAGCACCTTGAGCTGCTGCACAGGCACAGCGTTACCGTTAATAAACGCTCGTGAACGGCCATCGGCGTTGATAACCCGTCGCAGCAGGCAGTCGCCATCGGCGTCGAGCGACTGTTCGTCGAGCCACTCGGCAACCTGTGGCATCGCGGTAATATCAAACTCGGCGCTGAACTCGGCCCGTTTGGCGCCGCTTCTCACCATCTGTGCGCTGCCGCGTTCGCCGAGCACGAGGCCGAGCGCGTCGACGAGGATCGACTTGCCTGCGCCGGTCTCGCCGGTTAGAACCGTCATGCCGGATTCGAACGCGACCGCGATGCGATCGACGATCGCGAAGTCACGAATGCGAAGGTCCGTCAGCATCAGCCGCTGCCTGTCGGAACACGCACCCGGTTATCCCGGCCCCACAACAATTTCGATCGCAGGATGCTGTAGTAGTCGTAACCGGGCGGGTGGATCAATGTCAGGCGGCGCTCGGCTGCCGAAATTGTCAGCGTGTGTGTGGGCAGAATCTCCCCCATCGACAGGCCGTCGACCGTAATTTCAGCTTTGGTTTCATCTCGCTCGAGTACTCGCACGTCAATCGCCTTCTGTGCCGGAATCACGAGCGGCCGGTCGGTCAGCGTGTGTGGGCAAACAGGGACGACGACCAGCGCGTCGAGATGCGGCTGGATGATGGGGCCGCCGCAACTCAGCGCATACGCTGTCGATCCGGTCGGCGTCGCGACGACGAGCCCGTCGCCCGAGTGCGTGTTGACGTAGCGGTCACCGATGCGAGTTTCGAAGTCGACCATGCGGCCGGTCTCGCGCCGCTGCAGGACGACGTCGTTCAGCGCAATCGCCACCAGCGTTTCTTCGCCGGGCCTTTGCAGTGATGCCGTCAATTTCAGTCTCGAGTCACGGGTATAGTTGCCGCGCAGCACGTGATCGACGCTGTCCAGCATCTCGTCCGGCGTGATGTCCGCGAGAAAGCCAAGACGGCCGCGGTTGACGCCGAGCACCGGCGTATCGGTATCGCCTGCGATCCGGGCCGCGTACAGCATCGTTCCGTCACCGCCAATCGCAATAATCAGGTCCGCCTTGTCGGTCAGCCTGGACTCGCCGGTGCGGGTGACGTCGATGTCGAGTTCGTTGGTTTCGGCGGCGAGCACGTCGACGCCGACTTTTGTCAAATGGCCAACCAGCACCGCCATCGGTTCTGCTACCCGAATGTCGTCGTGGCGCCCAATGACGGCGATTTTCTGAAAGGCGTGCCCCATGCGTGAACGGTGGTGCGGCTCCGGCGATAGTATGGTCAGGCATTGTTGCAGACCCCCGACCGACCGCCAAGCGGTTGCCTGTGCCCGGACAGGGTGATATTGATGGCGTACTATTGAGTTTGACACTATCACAGCCAGGCGCACTGGCACTCCAGGTGTTTTCGGCAAATGGCGGCAGACGCGATCACCAAGGCTCCGAACGAACGCGCACAGCACCTGCTGCGCGTACTGATCCAGCGTTATATCCGTGACGGCCAGCCGGTCGGGTCGAGGACGCTGTCCAGGGATTCCGGTCTCGACCTGAGCCCTGCAACGATTCGCAACGTCATGTCCGATCTCGAGGACATGGGTCTGGTCAGTGCCCCACACACGTCCGCGGGCCGCGTTCCGACGCCAAAGGGGTATCGCCTGTTCGTCGATACGCTGGTGCGCTACAGGGAGCCTCGCGGCGGCGACATGGAGAAGCTGAAGTCGCAGCTGACGGGCGCTGCCGACGACCCGACATCGCTGATCAACTCGGTGTCGCGCATGCTGTCGGACGTCACCAGCCTGGCGGGTGTCGTGTCGGTGCCGAAAGGTCAGCATGCAATGTTGCGGCAGATCGAGTTCCTGCCGCTATCTGATTTGCGCATCCTGGCCATCCTTGTCATTAACGACCGCGAAGTACAGAACCGGATCCTGCACGTCGACCGCGAGTATTCGTCGTCGGAGCTGACGCAGGCTGCCAACTTTATTAACGAACACTACGCCGGTGTCGAGCTTGCAGACTTGCGGGACAAGCTTGTCGACGATCTCGATAAACTGCGAGAGTCGATGAACCAGGCGATGGTCGACATCATCGCTGTCGCCCAGTCGGCGATGGACGGCACGACGGACGCCAATAGCGACTTTGTGCTGGCCGGCGAGACGAACCTGATGGGCTTTGCCGAGCTGTCGGATATCGAAACGCTGCGCCGGCTGTTCGAGGCGTTCTCGAAGAAGCGGCTGATCCTGGATCTGCTGAACCGCAGTATTCATGCGGACGGCGTGCAGGTCTTCATCGGCGAGGAATCCGGCTACAAGATTCTCGATGACTGCAGCGTCGTCACGGCGCCGTATCATCTTGACGACGGCACGATCGGCGTGCTCGGCGTCATTGGGCCGACGCGTATGGCCTATGACCGGGTCGTGCCGATCGTCGATCTGACCGCGCGCTTGCTACGGTCGGCCATTGGCCACAGAAACGCCTGAGCCCGCCAAAAAAACGCCGTCGAGGGTTGATATTTCTGATCCGGGCCCCAGACTTCGCCCGCGAGGGGCGTTATACCCGCTAATGTTGACGATAATGATTTTCAAGTCGGAGCAAAAAAAACGATGACTGGGCAAGCGCGGCACCCGGCCGACGACAACGGCGACACGACAGACGGCAGCGTCGAGGCTGGCCAGGACGCGGACGCCTCGCCGGAAATCGGCGACGCGCCGGATATCGCGGCGGCCCTCGCGGCTGCCGAAGCCAAGGCGGCCGAGAATTGGGATCGCTACCTGCGCGCTGTCGCCGAAGCGGACAATATTCGCAAGCGCGCCGCTCGCGACGTCGAGAATGCACGCAAATACGGGCTGGAGAATTTTGGGCGCGACCTTCTGGCCGTGCGCGACAGTCTCGAGATGGGCATCCAGGCGGCCGAGAATGCGGATGTCGAAACGCTGCTCGAGGGCAAGGAGGCCACGCTGAAACTGTTGACGACCACTCTCGAGCGCTTCGGTATCGAGGAAGTCGATCCGGTCGGGCAGCCATTCGATCCGGAGTTTCACGAGGCCATGACGATGCAGCCGTCGACCGAGGCCGAGCCCGGGTCCGTGCTGACGGTGATCCAGAAAGGTTACTCGCTCAATGGCCGTCTGCTGCGCCCGGCGATGGTCGTCGTGGCCGCAGAACCGGCCGCCGACGACGCCGCCGGCAGCAAATAATGCCCGTACCGGCGCCGAAAGCCCTGCCGGCGCTTGAAATGGGCCGTCGTGTCCCCACCTAGACAAACAACGTTTTACACCCGATTTTTGGAGCAGAAACAATGGGAAAAGTGATTGGTATCGACCTGGGTACCACGAACTCCTGCGTAGCAGTCATGGAGGGTGACAAGCCCAAGGTCATCGAGAATTCCGAGGGCGACCGTACGACCCCGTCGATTGTCGCGTTCACCAAGGACGACCAGGTACTGGTCGGCCAGTCCGCGAAGCGCCAGGCGGTAACGAACCCCGAGAACACGCTGTTTGCCGTCAAGCGCCTGATCGGCCGCCGTTTCGAGGACGACGTCGTGCAGCGCGACATCAAGATGGTCCCGTACAAGATCGTCAACGCGGACAACGGCGATGCCTGGGTCGAGGCCCAGGGCAAGCAGATGGCGCCGCCCGAGATCTCTGCGCGCGTGCTGATGAAGATGAAGAAAACCGCCGAGGACTACCTCGGTGAGGAGGTCACCGAGGCCGTCGTCACCGTGCCCGCATACTTCAATGACTCGCAGCGTCAGGCGACCAAGGACGCCGGCAAGATCGCAGGTCTCGACGTCAAGCGCATCATCAATGAGCCGACCGCGGCAGCGCTGGCGTACGGCATGGACAAGAAGCGCGGTGACAAGAAGATCGCCGTGTTCGACCTCGGTGGCGGTACGTTCGACGTGTCGATCATCGAAATCGCGGAGGTGGACGGCGAACACCAGTTCGAAGTGCTCGCGACCAACGGCGATACGTTCCTCGGTGGTGAGGACTTCGACCTGCGCGTCATCGAATACCTGACGTCCGAGTTCAAGCGCGAGAGCGGTGTCGACATCACGAAAGATCCGCTCGCGATGCAGCGCCTGAAAGAGGCCGCTGAAAAAGCCAAGATCGAACTCAGCTCGCAACAGCAGACAGAAGTAAACCTGCCTTACATCACGGCGGATTCCACCGGTCCGAAACACCTGAATATCAAACTGACGCGGGCCAAGCTGGAGTCGCTCGTCGACAGCCTGATCGATCGCACGATGGAGCCTTGCAAAATCGCGCTTCAGGATGCTGGATTGAAGGTCAACGAGATCGATGACGTCATCCTCGTCGGTGGACAGACGCGCATGCCGAAGGTGCAGGAAGTCGTCAAGAACTTCTTCGGTAAAGAGCCGCGTAAGGATGTGAATCCGGACGAGGCGGTTGCGCTCGGTGCCGCGATTCAGGGTGGTGTGCTTGCCGGTGACGTCAAGGACGTGCTGCTGCTCGACGTGACTCCGTTGTCGCTCGGAATCGAGACGCTCGGCGGTGTCATGACGAAGCTGATCGAGAAGAACACGACGATTCCGGCAAATGCCGAGCAGGTATTCTCGACGGCGGAAAACGAGCAGACGGCAGTCACGATCCACGTGCTGCAGGGTGAACGCGAACGCGCGGTCGACAACAAGTCGCTTGGTCGTTTCGACCTGACAGATATTCCGCCGGCGCCGCGCGGCATGCCGCAAATCGAGGTCAAGTTCGATATCGATGCCAACGGCATTCTGAACGTATCGGCCAAGGACAAGGCCACCGGCAAGAGCCAGAATATCGTCATCAAGGCCTCGAGCGGGCTGTCGGACGAGGAGATCGAGCGCATGGTCGCCGATGCCGAGAGCCACGCCGAGGAGGATCGGAAGTTCCGCGAGCTCGTTGACGCACGCAACCAGGCCGACAGCCTGATCCATGCCGCGGAGAAGACACTGTCCGATCTCGGCGAGAAGGCAACGTCGGAGGAGCGCATGAAGGTCGAAAGTGCCGTTTCCGACCTGAAGTCGGCGCTCGAGAAAGACGACAGGGAGGCGATCGAGAAGAAGACGGCTGCGTTGGCCGAAGCGTCCGGCAGCCTGGCCCAGCGCCTGTATGCCGAGCAGCAGGGCGCCGAAGGACAGGCAGAGGGTTCGGGCGCTGACGGCAGCGGCTCCGAAGACGATGTCGTCGATGCGGAGTTCGAGGAAGTCGACAAGGACGACAAGAAAAGCTAGGAGTATCCGGCCCGGTCAGCGACCGGGCCGTACGCTCAATAATCAGTAAGGGCGCCGCTTGCGGCGCCCGCGTTTTGGGGCGCCGGTACGCGCAAATCAGGGAATCATGGCGAAACGCGACTATTACGAAGTACTCGGTGTCTCGAAATCGGCCTCGGCCGCCGAGATCAAGAAGGCGTATCGCCGACTTGCCATGAAACACCACCCGGACCGCAACAAGGACGATGAATCTGCGGCGGCTCGCTTCAAGGAGGCCAAGGAGGCCTATGAAGTCCTCAGTAATGCCGAGAAGCGCGCGGCCTACGACCAGTTCGGCCACGACGGCCTGCGCGCCAGCGCTCACGGCGGCGGCGGATTCGGCGGAGCCGAGGGATTCGCCGATATCTTCGGCGACGTGTTTGGCGACATTTTCGGCGGCGGCCGCGGGCGCGGCGGTGCGAGCCAGGTGTTTCGCGGCGCAGACCTCGGTTACGAGCTCAAGCTAGACCTCGAAACTGCGGTCAAGGGCGATACGGTCACGATCGACGTGCCGACCCAGGTCAGCTGCGAAACCTGTGACGGCAGCGGCGCGCGCAAGGGCACGTCGCCGACCAATTGTTCGACCTGCCACGGCACTGGCCAGGTGCGCATGCAGCAGGGATTTTTCTCGATCCAACAAACCTGCCCGAACTGTAAAGGGGCCGGCACGATCATCAGTGACCCCTGCGGCGATTGCCAGGGCCGGGGTC
This sequence comes from Woeseiaceae bacterium, assembly GCA_041609735.1. Classification (GTDB taxonomy): domain Bacteria; phylum Pseudomonadota; class Gammaproteobacteria; order Steroidobacterales; family Woeseiaceae; genus UBA1847. The sequence goes on from JBFIQH010000001.1 coordinate 17,730, forward strand.
GGGTGCGCAAGACACGCACCTTGTCGGTCAAGGTTCCCGCGGGCGTCGACGACGGTGACCGGATCCGCCTGTCCGGCGAAGGTGAAGCCGGACGAAATGGCGGACCGCCGGGCGACCTGTATGTCGAAATCCGGGTCAAGCCGCACAAGCTTTTCGAACGCGCGGGCTCCGATCTGTCCTGCGAGGTCCCGGTCAGCTTCGGCAAGGCGACGCTCGGCGGCGAAGTCGAGCTGCCGACGCTCGATGGCCACGTGTCATTGAAGATTCCGGCCGGCACACAGTCCGGCAAGGTGTTTCGCCTGCGCGGCAAAGGCGTCACGACGGTCCGTGATCCGCGCGTAGGCGACCTGTTCGCCAAGGTCGTCGTCGAAACGCCGGTCAACCTGACCAGTGAACAAAAAGCGATACTGGAACAGTTCGAGGCATCGATTCATTCGGGCGGCGACAAGCACAGTCCGCGCGCCGGCGGCTGGCTCGAGACCGTAAAGCGCTTCTTCGAGCGCATCAGCCAGTAAGTGGCCGGCGCGATCTCAATGGCGGTGGCAGGCGCCGGGCGAATGGGCCAGGCCATTGCCGCGATTGTGGAGACCACGGACGATCTGCAGCTCGCCGGCGTCTGGAAACGCGGCGACGACTTGCAGGCCCTGGTGCATTCGGCTGACGTGCTTATCGATTTCAGCCTCCCGGGTGGCACGGATCGCGTCCTCGACGTCGTGGCGGCCGCCGGGATTCCGCTGGTCTGCGGGGTAACGGGCCTCGATGACCGCCAGCTGCAGCGGCTCGATGCCGTCGCCGCTGGAATAGCTGTCGTTTACGACCGCAATATGAGCCGCGGTATCGCAGTGCTCGATGTGGCTTTGCGCCAGGTCGCGCATGCGCTGCCGGCCGGGTTCTCGGTCGCCGTGACGGAAGTCCATCACGTGCACAAGAAAGATGCGCCGTCCGGCACGGCGTTGAAACTTGCCGAAGCGCTCGCGGAAGCACGCGGCGTGGCGCTTGCGGATATCGCCATCGCCAGCGAACGACGCGGGGAAGTGCCCGGAGATCATGAGGTTAGCTTCATATCCGAAAGTGAACGTTTGACGCTGTTGCACAGCGTCACCAGCCGCACCGTGTTCGCCGAAGGCGCCATCGCGGCAGCGCGTTGGATCGTCAATCAGCCAGCAGGGCGGTATTCGATGCGCCATGTGCTGTTCGGCCACTGACCGCCAAAAAAATTTTCGACGGGAGTGGCACCGGCCGAACCGCTTCAGTAAACTACGCCGGATCGCTTACCGGTAAGCGTCGCCATGAGCGGAAGGCACTGTCCTTCCGCTTATTCGCATCTAGCCAGGGCGGTCTCGATTGAACGATTGACGAGGGTCGCTTTTGACAACGCCTGCGCTACTGGCACTCCAGGACGGCACGATCTTTCACGGCACATCGATTGGTGCCGACGGCCAGACCATCGGTGAGGTGGTCTTCAACACGGCAATGACCGGGTACCAGGAAATCCTGACCGATCCGTCGTACTGCCGCCAGATCGTCACGCTGACGTATCCCCACATTGGCAATACGGGCACGAACTGCGAAGACATGGAGTCGTCGAAGGTGCATGCGTCGGGGCTGATCATCCGCGACAGCTCGATGGTGACGTCGAACTGGCGGTCGGACAGGAGCTTCAGCGAATTCCTGCGCCAGGCGGAGACTGTGGCCATCGCCGACATCGATACCCGTAAATTGACGCGTCTTATTCGGGAGAAGGGTGCCCAATCCGGGTGCATCATGACCGGTGATGCGAATCCGAAAAAAGCGATCGCGCACGCGAACAAGTTTCCCGGCATTGCGGGCATGGATCTGGCCAAATTTGTCACGACGAAGCGCCGGTACCAGTGGTGTCACGGTACCGATTTCGGACGCAAGCCGCGTATCCTGAGCCGCCGTATCGCGCCTTACCACGTCGTTGCCTACGATTTCGGCGTCAAGCGCAACATCCTGCGGCTGTTGTCGGATCTCGATTGCCGCATGACGGTCGTGCCCGCGACAACGACAGCCGAAGAAGCGCTGGCGCTGGACCCGGACGGCATCTTCCTATCCAACGGGCCGGGAGACCCGGAGCCTTGTGACTATGCGATTACGGCCATTCGCGAATTCCTCGACATCGGCATTCCGGTTTTCGGCATTTGCCTGGGGCACCAGTTGCTCGCGCTCGCTGCCGGCGCGCAGACGGTGAAGATGAAGTTTGGCCATCATGGCGCAAATCACCCGGTGCAGGACATCGCGACCGGCAAGGTTGCCATTACGAGCCAGAACCATGGCTTCGCGGTCGACGAGGATACGCTGCCGGACAATGTCACGACGACCCACCGGTCGCTGTTCGACGGCACGCTGCAGGGAATCCGGCTGACCGACAGGCCGGCATTCAGCTTCCAGGGACACCCGGAGGCCAGCCCGGGTCCGCACGATCTCGTGCCGCTGTTCGAGCAATTCATCCAGGCCATGGAAGCTCAGAAGCGCCGCGGCCTGTCCAAGGTACTTTCCAGTTAATACTTTAAGTAAATGCCAAAACGTACTGATTTAGAAAGTATTCTTATTATTGGCGCTGGCCCGATTGTCATTGGTCAGGCCTGTGAGTTCGACTATTCCGGTGCCCAGGCCTGCAAGGCGCTGAAGGAAGAGGGCTTCCGCGTCATTCTCGTCAACTCGAATCCGGCGACGATCATGACCGACCCGGAGACGGCAGACGCGATTTATATCGAGCCGGTTCACTGGACCGCCGTTGCGCGCATTATCGAGAAGGAGCGCCCTGATGCGCTGCTGCCGACAATGGGTGGCCAGACCGCGCTCAACTGCGCGCTGGATCTCGCACGCGAGGGCGTGCTCGAGAAATTCAAGGTCGAGATGATTGCCGCAAAGCGCGAAGCGATCGACATGGCCGAGGATCGGGACCTGTTCCGCAAGGCGATGTCCGAGATCGGGCTCGAAAGCCCACGCTCCGACATCGCGCACTCCCTCGAGGAGGCCGTAGAAAAGCAGGAGTCGATCGGTTTCCCGACGATCATCAGGCCGTCCTTCACGCTGGGCGGCACCGGTGGCGGCATTGCCTACAACCGCGAGGAATTCGAGCGTATCGTGACGCACGGGCTCGAGATGTCGCCGACGACGGAAATCCTGCTCGAAGAGTCGGTCATCGGCTGGAAAGAATTCGAAATGGAGGTCGTGCGCGACCGCAATGACAACTGCATCATCGTTTGCTCGATCGAGAACTTCGACCCGATGGGGGTGCACACCGGCGATTCGATCACGGTCGCGCCGGCGCAAACCCTGACAGACAAGGAATACCAGCGCCTGCGCGATGCATCGATCGACGTGCTGCGCAAGATCGGCGTCGAGACGGGCGGTTCCAACGTGCAGTTCGCGATCAACCCGGAGAACGGTCGCGTCCTGATTATCGAGATGAATCCGCGTGTGTCGCGCTCCTCGGCACTCGCCTCGAAAGCGACCGGCTTCCCGATTGCCAAGATTGCCGCGAAATTGGCGGTCGGTTACACGCTGGACGAATTGCAAAACGACATCACCGGCGGCACGACACCAGCATCCTTCGAGCCGAGTATCGACTACGTCGTCACCAAGATTCCGCGTTTCACGTTCGAGAAGTTCCCTGGCGCCAACGATCGCCTGACGACCCAGATGAAATCGGTTGGCGAGGTCATGGCGATGGGCCGCACGTTCCAGGAATCGCTGCAGAAAGCGCTGCGTGGCCTCGAAATCGGCATCACGGGCCTCGACGAAATCGCAGGACCGATCATCAACGAGGCCTCGCGAGACCGGGTACGACACGAGATGCGCATGCCAGGCGCTGACCGCTTGCGCTTCGTTGCTGATGCTTTGCGAAACGAGTTCTTGTTGGACGACGTTGTCGCAATTACGGGTATTGATCCCTGGTTCGTCGCACAAGTCGCCGATCTTGTCGACTGCGAGAAACAGGTTGCCGAAGCGGGTTTCGACGGACTCGACAAGGGACGATTGCGCACACTGAAACGCAAGGGTTTTTCCGATGCACGCCTGGCGAATTTGCTCGATGTCGCCGAATCGAAGATTCGCGAACGCCGTCTCGAGTGGAATATCCGACCGGTGTTCAAGCGCGTCGACACCTGCGCTGCAGAGTTTGCCACGACGACAGCCTACCTGTACTCGACGTACGAGGAAGAGTGCGAGGCCGACCCGAGTGAGCGCCGGAAAATCATGATTCTTGGCGGCGGACCTAACCGCATCGGGCAGGGTATCGAGTTCGACTACTGTTGCGTGCATGCGTCGCTGGCGCTGAAAGAGGCCGGCTTCGAAACGATCATGGTCAACTGTAATCCCGAGACCGTGTCGACGGACTACGACACGTCGGATCGACTGTACTTCGAGTCGCTCACGTTCGAGGACGTCATGGAGATTATCGACCTCGAAAAACCGGAAGGCGTCATTGTCCAGTACGGGGGACAAACGCCATTGAAGCTCGCGCGAGACCTCGAGGCGGCCGGGGCACCCATTATCGGCACGTCGCCGGACTCGATCGACCTGGCCGAGGATCGCGAGCGTTTCCAGGCGCTGGTCGAAAAACTCGGCCTGAAGCAGCCACCGAATCGCACGGCGACCAGCAAGGAAAAGGCCCTGGCGCTTGGCGCCGACGTCGGCTATCCGCTGGTTGTGCGGCCGTCGTACGTGCTCGGTGGCCGCGCGATGGAGATCGTGCACGGCGATGAGGATCTTGCCGCCTACATGGAGGCCGCGATAAAGGTATCAAATGCGAGCCCGGTGCTGCTGGATCGATTTCTCGACCTCGCGACAGAGGTGGACGTCGACTGTATTTGCGACGGCGAGCATGTGCTGATCGGCGGCATCATGGAGCACATCGAACAAGCCGGCGTGCACTCCGGTGATTCCGGCTGCTCGCTGCCGCCATTCAGCCTGTCCGACGAACTGCAGGAAGAGATGAAGGAGCAGGTCCGCAAGTTGGCCAAGGGGCTGAACGTAGTCGGCCTGATGAACACGCAATTCGCCATCCAGAACAACGTCATCTACCTGCTCGAAGTGAATCCGCGCGCGTCGCGCACCGTACCCTTTGTGTCGAAAGCCATCGGCGTACCGCTTGCGAAAATCGCGGCAAAGGTCATGGTGGGCGAATCGCTGGCGGACCAGGGCTACCTCAACCAGCGCACGCCGCAGTATTTCTCCGTCAAAGAGGCCGTGTTCCCGTTCATCAAGTTCCCGGGCTCCGATCCGATTCTCGGCCCCGAGATGAAATCAACCGGGGAAGTCATGGGCGTCGGGCGCTCCTTCGGTGAGGCTTATGCCAAAGCGCAGCTGGCTTCGGGAGTCGTGCTGCCGCGACAAGGCGCGGCGTTGCTGAGCGTACGGGATCGCGACAAGAACGGCGCGGTGGCACTCGCGAAGATCCTCGAGGAGCGCGGATTCGACATCGTCGCGACGCACGGCACTGCACAGCATCTCGCCAAGGCTGGTGTATCATGTCGGCGAGCGAACAAGGTTCGCGAAGGTCGCCCGCATATTGTCGATATGATCAAGAACGGCGAGATCGACCTGATCGTAAACACCACCGAGGGCAAGCAGGCGATCAATGAGTCGCTGTCGATACGTGCAGAGGCCGTTCGACGCGGTGTAACGTATTACACGACGCTCGGCGCCGCCGTACATACCTGTACCGCTATCGAGCACCTGGACGACGGAGAGGTTAATCGCTTGCAGGATTTACACCAAGAGGTACCGGCGTGAACAAGGTTCCGGTTACCGTTCGCGGCCATGAACTGATGACCGCGGAGCTGAAGAAATTGAAGTCCGAAGATCGCCCGAATGTAATCAACGCGATTTCGGAAGCGCGTGCGCACGGCGATCTGAAAGAAAATGCCGAGTATCACGCTGCGAAAGAGCAGCAAGGTTTCATCGAGGGCAGGATCAAGGAGCTCGAGGGCAAGCTGTCAAACATTCAGGTTATCGACGTTACGACCATCGATGCGAAAGGTAAAATTATTTTCGGCGCAACGGTCGAATTGCTCGAGGAAGAGTCCGGCAAAGAGACCGTTTATAAAATTGTTGGAGAAGATGAGGCTGATATCAAGAACGGCCTGCTGTCGTATACCTCGCCGATCGCCCGCGCCCTGATTGGCAAGAACGAAGGCGACATCGTCAACTTCCAGGCGCCCGGTGGCGAGAAACAGTACGAAGTTATCGAGGTTCGCTACGAATAGTTCGTCGACCGTTACGGCAACTTGATGTTCCGCTTCTCCGGGTTTTCTTTGTAAAGCAGGGCCATGTTGCCGATGCGCTGCACGAGTGAGGCGCCGCTCCTGTCACAGAGTTCCTCTATCATCGCGTCTCGCGCCTTCCGGTCGCCGGCGCGCACAGAGACCTTGATCAATTCGTGATGCAGGATGGTCGACAAAAATTCCGCAAAAACGGCGTCGCTGATGCCGCTGTCCCCGATCATGACGGCGGGCTTGAGCGCATGTCCGAGCCCACGCAGGTGTTTGTGTTGTCGTTCTGTCAAAATCATGGCGAGAAGTGTAACAGTGTGTTTTGTGACGAGGGCATAATGTGAGCGGGCCGCGACGCAGTGGCGGCTCGTGGCGCGACCGGCAGGAGCGCGACCCATACGTGCTCAAGGCGCGGCGCGACGGCTGGCGTTCGCGCGCCGTCTACAAGCTGGAGCAGATCGATCGCAAGGAGCGCCTGCTGCGGCCCGGCATGACGATCGTCGACCTCGGCGCGGCACCCGGCAGCTGGAGCCAGTACGCAAGCCGCCGCCTGGACGGGCGTGGCCGTGTCATCGCCGTCGACCTGCTGCCGGTGGACAGTCTGCCGGACGTGGAATTCATCCAGGGTGATTTTACCGACGACGCGGTGCTCGAGCAGGTCCGGGCCGCGGTCGGGGACGGCGGCGCCAACCTTGTAATCAGCGACATGGCCCCCAATATCAGCGGCTTAAAGGCGGTTGACCAGCCACGAGCGATGTACCTGGCCGAACTCGCGTTTGACCTGTGCCGGCAGCTGCTGACGCCGCGCGGCGACTTCGTCTGCAAGCTGTTTCAGGGCGAGGGCACGGACGAATTTATTCGCGAGACGAGAGCGGCGTTTACGCGCGTCAAGGTCACGAAACCCGCGGCCTCCAGGGCCGGCAGCCGTGAGGTCTACTTGGTAGCGAGGAACTATCGAATGGTGTAGGGTTTCTAAACCAGTATCCCGCCTAAACTCCCGAAGTTACGGGCTTTTCCATCCGAGACCGGTATCCGAATAGTGAATGACCTGACCAAGAACATACTTGTATTTATCGTGATCATCGTCGTGCTGCTTTCCGTTGTACAGGGGCTGCAGGGCGTCAGCGGTGGGCAGCCGCAAATGCAGGAATATTCACGCTTCCTCGACCAGGTCCGCTCGGGCAACGTTGACATCGTCGAGTTCGAGGATGACAAGAGGATTCGTTTCGGCAAGGGCGACCAGCTGCAGTACTACACGATCAGTCCCGAGACCGACAACAACACACTGATCGGTATTCTCGAAGATAACGACGTCACGTTCGGTGCGAAAGAACCGCCGAAGGAAAGCCTGATCGGCCATTTGTTGATCAGTTCGTTCCCGATACTGCTGCTGATCGGCGTCTGGATCTATTTTATGCGCCAGATGCAGGGCGGCGGCGGCGGTCGCGGCGCCATGTCGTTCGGCAAGAGTAAGGCGCGACTGCTCGGCGAGGACCAGGTCGGCATCACGTTTGCCGATGTCGCCGGCGTCGAGGAAGCGAAGGCGGAGGTCGCCGAGATCGTCGAATTCCTCAAAGACCCCAGCAAGTTCCAGCGCCTCGGCGGCAAAATTCCGAAGGGTGTGCTGATGGTCGGACCGCCGGGCACCGGTAAGACACTGCTCGCTAAAGCCATCGCCGGCGAAGCGAAAGTACCGTTCTTTACGATTTCCGGTTCCGACTTCGTCGAGATGTTCGTCGGCGTCGGCGCATCGCGTGTGCGCGACATGTTCGACCAGGCCAAGAAACAGGCGCCGTGCATCATCTTCATCGACGAGCTCGACGCCGTTGGTCGTCATCGCGGTGCAGGCCTCGGCGGCGGTCACGACGAACGCGAGCAGACGCTGAACCAGATGCTCGTCGAAATGGACGGCTTCGAAGGCAGCGAAGGCATCATCGTCATCGCCGCGACGAACCGGCCCGACGTACTCGACCCGGCATTGCTGCGCCCCGGCCGTTTCGACCGCCAGGTCGTCGTCCCGCTGCCCGACGTTCGCGGCCGCGAGCTGATCCTCAAGGTGCACATGCGCAAGGTGCCGCTCGACGAGGACGTGAACCCGAGCGTCATTGCCCGCGGTACACCGGGCTTCTCCGGCGCCGACCTGGCCAACCTCGTCAACGAGGCGGCGCTGTTTGCCGCGCGTGCGAACAAGCGCGTCGTCAGCATGGAGCAGTTCGAGCAGGCCAAGGACAAGATCATGATGGGCGCCGAGCGTCGCTCGATGGTCATGAGCGAGAAAGAAAAGCTCAACACGGCCTATCACGAGGCCGGGCACGCCATCGTCGGCTACCTGGTTCCCGAACACGATCCGGTCTACAAGGTTACGATCATCCCGCGCGGGCGCGCGCTCGGCGTCACGATGTACCTCCCCGAGGAGGATCGCTACAGCATGTCGAAGCAGCGTCTCGAGTCGAGCATTTCGAGCCTGTTCGGCGGGCGCATTGCCGAAGAAATGATCAACGGCCGCGAAGGCGTTACGACCGGTGCGTCGAACGACATCGAACGCGCAACCGAGATCGCCCGCAACATGGTGACCAAGTGGGGCCTGTCCGACCGTCTTGGCCCACTGACCTACAGCGAGGACGATGGCGAGGTCTTCCTCGGTCGCAGCGTCACCCAGCATAAGCAGGTCTCCGACGACACGGCGCACGCGATCGACGAGGAAGTGCGCAAGATCATCGATTCAAACTACCAGCGCGCGAAGCAGCTGCTCGAGGAAAACCTCGACAAGCTGCACATGATGGCCAAGGCGCTCGTCAAGTACGAAACGATCGGCGAGGCGCAGATCAAGGACATCATGGAAGGCCGCGAGCCACGGCCGCCGGAAGACTGGGACGATACGGTCTCGAAAACGCCGGGTGGTTCGAAGGCGGCCGAGTCCGACGCGACCGGCAAAATCGGCGGGCCTGCGACCGAACCCTGATCATCAACGGGCGCTAATGTCCTGTCCGCTTAGCTCGCATGATTTCAGAGCCCCCAAAATTCGTCGGGCCAAGGCGCATTGCGTCGCCAATGGCCCCGGGGCACTTGGCAAGGAGCGCAACGCCGCCACGCGCCTTTTACGGCACGCTGAAATGATCCGAGCTAACCGGACAGGACACTAGTCATGCGTATAGGCTCGCTGCTCGTCGATCGCCCGATCGTCATGGGCGTACTCAATGTCACCCCGGATTCCTTTTCGGACGGCGGGCGTTACGCCGCACGGGATGCTGCGCTCAGGCATGCCGAGGCGTTGCTCGACGATGGTGCGGCCATACTCGATGTCGGCGGCGAGTCGACGCGGCCAGGGGCCGCCGACGTTGCCGAAAGCGAGGAACTGGATCGCGTGCTGCCGGTCATCGAGGCGCTGACGGACGTTACCGATGTGCCGGTTTCGATCGATACCAGCAAGCCGGCCGTCATGCGACATGCAGTATCCGCGGGGGCCGCGATGATCAATGACGTCCGGGCCCTTGGCGCAGAGGGCGCGCTGGCGATGGCGGCGAGCCTCGACGTGCCGGTCTGCCTGATGCACATGCGCGGCCAGCCACGCACGATGCAGGAGGCGCCCGAGTATGAAGACGTAACGGCCCAAGTCGGCGCATTTCTGGCCGAGCGTCGCGATGCCTGCATCGCCGCCGGTGTGCCGCAGTCCCGGATACTGCTGGACCCCGGCTTCGGATTCGGCAAGCAGCATCGCCACAATGTCGAGTTGCTCGCGAATCTGCGACAATTGACGGCATTGGGGCAACCGCTGTTGGTCGGGCTGTCCAGGAAGGCGACGCTCGGCGCGCTGACCGGACGCGATGTTGATGACAGGGTGGCCGCCAGTATCGCGGCGGCGGTAATCGCCGTAATGCACGGCGCACTGGTCGTGCGGGCTCATGACGTTCGCGAGACGGTCGATGCGCTGACGGTGTTGCGCACAGTCATGGAAAAGGAATCGACGGAATGAGCAAGAAATACTTCGGCACGGACGGTGTGCGCGGCACGGTCGGAAAAGATCCTATGACGGCCGACTTCGCGATCCGGCTTGCCAGTGCCGCGGCCCGCGTGCTCGTGCCCGAAGGTGGCACGGTACTGATTGGCAAGGACACGCGCCTGTCGGGGTATATGTTCGAATCGGCCCTCGAAGCCGGGTTCGTCGCCGCGGGTGCCGACGTGCTGTTGCTCGGGCCGCTGCCAACGCCGGGCATTGCCATGATGACACAGGACTGCGCGGCGGACCTTGGCGTCGTCATCAGCGCATCCCACAATCCCTATTACGACAACGGTATCAAGTTTTTCGACGGCGCCGGCGCGAAGCTGACCGACGACGTCGAACTCGCCATTGAGGCCCTCCTCGAAACGCCGGCGATAACGCTCGAGTCGAGAGCGCTCGGCAAGGCCAAGCGCATCGATTCGGCACGCGTGCGCTACCAGGAATTCTGTGCGGCGACGTTTCCGAAGGATCTTTCGCTCGACGGCCTGAAGGTCGTATTCGACGGCGCGAACGGCGCCGGCTACAAGGTAGGGCCGCGAACGCTCGCGGACCTGGGCGCCGAAGTCATTCCGATCGGCTGTTCGCCGAATGGCCGCAACATCAACGAAGGTTGCGGCTCGACGCAACCCGGTCTGCTGACCACGACGGTGCCGGCCGTCGGTGCGGACGTCGGTATTGCGCTGGACGGCGACGGCGACCGTGTCGTCATGACCGACGAGGCAGGCCAATTGATCGACGGCGATCAACTCCTATATATACTGGCAACTGCGCGGCAGGCAGACGGGCGGCTGAAGGGCCCCGTCGTCGGCACGGTGATGAGCAATCTCGGGCTGGAGCATGCATTGCGCGAAAGAAACATCGAGTTCCGCCGGGCGAGCGTCGGCGATCGCTACGTCCTCGAAACGCTGCGCGCCACCGGCGGCGTCATCGGCGGCGAAACGTCCGGCCACATGATCGTGCTGGACCAGACGACCACCGGCGACGGGCTGATCTGCGCGCTGCAGGTGCTCGCCGTCATGAAACGCACGGGCAAGCGCCTGTCGGAGCTTGCCGCCGGGATGCCGAAATACCCGCAGACGATGATCAACGTGAAGGTCGAGAAACGCGTCAATCCGGATGACCTGCCGGCGATACGGGATGCCGTTAGCGACGCGGAGGCGCAGCTCAAGGAGACCGGCCGGATCGTTCTCCGGGCCTCGGGCACCGAACCGGTGATCCGGGTCATGGTCGAGGGCCGGGACGCCACGCAGGTTGCGGCCCTTGCGGACCGGCTGGCCGCGGTTGTCGCGGAAGCGGCCGGTTAGGGCCCGTTCCGCGTTGATTTCACGGGTACCGGCCGGTATCCTTGCGCGCCCTTGAGGGCCAGTGGACGGTAAAAATGCGTAAGTTTCTCGTTGCGGGCAACTGGAAAATGAATGGCGACCGGGCGAGTAATTTGACGCTGGTGTCCGGTATTCTCGGTGGTATGGGCGGCAGTGACCACGTGGATGTGCTGGTCTGCCCGCCATTTCCGTACCTGGCGGCCGTGGCCGGTCAGGCGGCCGGAACGGACCTGTTGCTCGGCGCGCAAAACGTGTCCGAGCACGCGGCCGGCGCATTTACCGGTGAGGTGGCGCCCGGGATGCTGGACGATGTCGGTTGCCGGTACGTCATCGTCGGGCATTCCGAGCGACGTGCACTTTATGGCGAGAGTGACGAGCAGGTTGCGGCCAAGTTCGCCGCGGCTTTAGCGGCAGGCCTGATCCCGATTCTCTGCGTTGGCGAAACGCTCGATGAGCGCGAGGCCGGCTCCACAGAGGCGGTGATCGGGCGCCAGCTCGACGCAGTCCTGTCGACGAGCGGCGTTGCGGCCTTTGCGAAAGCCGTCATTGCCTACGAGCCCGTCTGGGCCATCGGCACCGGCAAGGTGGCGACCCCGGAGCAGGCGCAGGACGTACACCGGCACATTCGCGGCCTGCTGGCGACCCGGGACGCGGACATCGCCGACGGTGTCCAGGTACTGTACGGCGGCAGCATGAAAGGCGAGAATGCGCCCGGGCTGCTGGCAATGCCGGATATCGACGGCGGCCTGATCGGCGGCGCGTCGCTGAAGGCGGCCGATTTTCTCGCAATCGTCAACGCGGCAATTGCGGCGACGAAGGACTGACGAGGAACTGATGGATACAATTCAGAAAACGGTACTGATAATCCACACGCTGATCGCCATACTGATCATTGTGCTGGTGCTGTTGCAGCGCGGCAAGGGCGCCGACGCCGGGGCAGCGTTCGGTGCCGGCGCATCGGGCACGGTCTTCGGTGCGCGCGGATCGTCGAGCTTTTTCTCCAGGCTGACGGCAATTTTTGCGACCGCGTTTTTCGCGAGCAGCCTGACGCTGGCCTACCTCAGCAGCCAGCGCGCCGAGGCGCCGTCGAGCATTCTCGAAGGCACGGCCACAGAGGAAATCGGGCCCGAGGCGTTACCGGCGGGCGACGACGAGCTGCCGCCGATCCCGGAGACACCGGATAGCGACACGTTGCCGGCGGCCAACGATTTGCCGTCGATGCCGGCGGATGAAGCGCCCGAAGACGATACCGGCGACGGACAATAATTACGTTTGTTATTGCTCTGGTGGTGGAATTGGTAGACACGCTGTCTTGAGGGGGCAGTGGCGCAAGCCGTGCGAGTTCGAGTCTCGCCCAGAGCACCAACAACGAAATCAGTTTGTAAGCCAAGCGTCGGCGCGCGAAAGGGGTGTATTCGTGGCGCTGGTGACTGCTACAATAATTCGCTGATCCCTTGCGACGCGATGTGCGTCGTCACCTGAGCGAAAATGCTGCAAGAATACATTCCTGTGTTGATTTTTCTTGGCGTTGCAGCCGCGATCGGCGTCGTCCTCCTGGGCCTCGGTTTTCTCATTGGCAACGGCCAGAAAGACGAGGAAAAGCTGTCGCCTTATGAATGCGGCTTCGAAGCGTTCGACGATTCCCGCATGAAGTTCGACGTCCGCTACTACCTGGTCGCCATCCTGTTCATCATTTTCGATCTCGAGATTGCGTTCCTTTTCCCGTGGGCAGTATCGCTCGACACGGTCGGCGTCTTCGGTCTGATCTCGATGGGTATCTTCCTTGCGCTCCTGGTCGTAGGTTTCATTTACGAATGGAAGAAAGGTGCACTGGAATGGGATTAGCGACGACAGCCGATGCGCCGCAGCCCGTGGCCAGGGATGCCGAGCAGGCCGGCAGCAACCTGCAGGAAAAAGGATTCGTCGTCACCAGTGTCGATGCCGTCATGAACTGGGCGCGCACCGGCTCGCTGTGGCCGATGACGTTCGGGCTCGCCTGCTGCGCCGTGGAAATGATGCAGGCCGGCGCCTCGCGCTATGACCTCGATCGTTTCGGCATCATTTTTCGCCCGAGCCCGCGGCAGTCGGATTGCATGATCGTCGCCGGTACGTTGTGCAACAAGATGGCGCCGGCTCTGCGCAAGGTTTACGACCAGATGCCGGAACCTCGCTGGGTCGTCTCGATGGGGTCTTGCGCCAACGGTGGCGGCTACTATCACTATTCCTATTCCGTCGTTCGCGGGTGCGATCGAATCGTGCCCGTCGATGTGTATGTCCCCGGTTGTCCGCCGACGGCAGAAGCGCTGATTTACGGGCTGATACAGCTGCAGAAAAAAATACGCCGTACGAGTACGATTGCCAGGTAAATAAAAACGAGAATGACTGATCGTTACGAGACATTGGCGGCTCGCATAGACGAGCGCTTCGGTGAGCAGGTCACACGCGTCGAATCGACGTGCGGCGAACTGACGTACGAGCTCGATAAGGGTGACCTGATCGAGGTTGCTTCGGTACTGCGAACTGATTTTGCGTTCGACATGCTGATGGATGTCTGCGGTGTCGACTACCTGACTTACGGTACCGACGAATGGAAAGGTGAGGAAGCCACGGACACCGGGTACAGCCGCGGCGTTCAGCGCGAGCCGGTCATACTCGACGAATCCGATGAATTTCCGGCGCGACGTTTCGCCGTCGTGTATCACTTATTGTCGATCCGCGAAAACCTGCGCATGCGTCTGCGGATTTTCACCGGCACCGAGAACCCACCGATTGTGCGTTCCGTCGTGGACATCTGGAACAGTGCGAACTGGTTCGAGCGCGAAGCCTTCGACCTGTTCGGCATCCTGTTTGAGGGCCATCCGGATTTGCGCCGTATCCTTACCGACTATGGCTTCATCGGGCACCCGTTTCGCAAGGATTTCCCGCTCATCGGCAACGTCGAGGTGCATTACGACGAGGAGAAAGGCCGGGTCGCCTACAAGCCGGTCAGCATCGAGCCACGCACGCTGGTGCCGCGGGTCATTCGTGAGGACAACCGTTATTCGGCCGATCTGAAGGATCGCCTCGATGGCTGAGATTCAGAACTACACGATGAATTTCGGTCCGCAGCACCCGGCGGCGCATGGTGTCCTGCGCTTAGTGCTCGAGATGGATGGCGAGACGATTCAGAAAGCCGATCCGCACGTCGGGCTACTGCATCGCGCGACAGAAAAGCTGGCCGAGTCCAAGCCGTTCAGCCAGAGCATCGGCTATATGGACCGTCTCGACTATGTCTCGATGATGTGCAACGAGCACGGTTATGTGCTGGCGATCGAGAAGCTGCTCGGCATAGAGGTGCCCGAGCGCGCGCAGTACATTCGCGTCATGTTCGACGAGATCACGCGTATCCTGAATCACCTGATGTGGCTCGGGGCGCATGGCCTCGACATCGGCGCGATGACGATGTTCCTGTATTGCTTCCGCGAGCGCGAGGACCTGATGGACCTCTACGAAGCCGTGTCGGGTACGCGCATGCACGCGACATACTACCGGCCAGGCGGTGTTTACCGCGATCTGCCGGAGTCGATGCCGAAGTACCAGGAATCGAAATTTCGCAGTGCGAAGGACCTTGAGCGGCTCAATGCGGCGCGCCAGGGTTCGATGCTGGACTTCATCCAGGACTTCACCGAGCGATTCCCGGCCTGCGTCGACGAATACGAAACGCTGCTGACCGATAACCGTATCTGGAAGCAGCGCACGGTAAACATTGCCGTCGTGTCGCCCGAGCGTGCCATGCAGCTCGGTTTTTCGGGCCCGATGCTGCGCGGCTCGGGCGTCGAGTGGGACTTGCGCAAAAAGCAACCATACGAGGTCTACGATCGTCTCGATTTCGACATTCCGGTCGGTGTCAACGGCGACTGCTACGACCGCTACCTCGTGCGCATCGAGGAGCTGCGGCAGTCGAACCGCATCATTCAGCAGTGCGTTGCCTGGCTGCGTGAAAATCCCGGGCCGGTCATGATCGACGACCACAAGATCGTTGCGCCGTCGCGCGTCGAGATGAAAGACGACATGGAATCGCTGATTCATCACTTCAAGTTGTTCACCGAAGGCTACAGCGTGCCCGCGGGCGAGGCCTATGCCGCCGTAGAACATCCGAAGGGCGAATTCGGCGTCTACCTGATTTCTGACGGTGCGAACAAGCCGTATCGCGTCAAGATCCGCGCACCGGGTTTCGCGCATTTGTCGGCAATGGCCGAGATGGTCGAAGGACACATGCTCGCCGACGTGGTTGCCGTGATAGGCACCCAGGACATTGTGTTCGGTGAGGTAGACCGATGAATCGATTGCACCGTCAGCAATCTGTGCTTCGGAGCCCTGTCGATGAGTGAAGCCGTGCAATTGTCGGATCACGTCAAGGACGAGATCGAGCACTGGAAGGCGCGCTTTCCGGAGGATCGCAAGCGTTCGGCCGTCATCGGCGCGCTGCACGCAGTGCAGCACGAGATTGGCGGCTACCTGACCGCGGAACACATGAACGCCGTTGCCGAGTATCTCGAATTGCCGACCATCCAGGTGTACGAGGTTGCGACGTTCTATTCGATGTTCCAGACCAAGCCGGTCGGGCGGCACAACGTCGCGATTTGCACCAATGTGTCGTGCATGCTGCGCGGCGCCGACGACATCGTCGAGCACGTGCAGAAAAAGCTCGGCATCAAGCTGGGAGAGAGCACCGAGGACGGGCGCATCTACCTGAAGAAGGAAGAGGAATGCCTGGCGGCGTGCTGTGGCGCGCCGATGATGATGGTCGACCACAAGTACCACGAGAACCTGACGAAAGAACGCGTTGACGAAATACTGGACGAGCTGGACTGATGGCCTACGAGCAGAACCTGGTCTGTTTCAATACCTTCGGCTCGGACGAGTCGCATACGCTGGCGACGTACGAGAAACACGACGGCTACGTTGCCTGGCGTAAGATTCTTTCGGGCAGCATGACGCCGGCCGAAGTGATCGAAGAAGTCAAGGCGTCCGGGCTGCGTGGCCGCGGCGGCGCGGGCTTTCCCACCGGCCTTAAATGGAGCTTCATGCCCAAGGGTACGGACATCCAGAAATACCTCGTCTGTAATTCGGACGAATCCGAGCCCGGTACGTGCCACGATCGTGAAATCTTGCGCTACAACCCGCACTCGCTCGTTGAAGGGATGGCGATAGCCGGTTACGCGATGGGTGCCACGGTCGGCTACAACTATATTCGCGGCGAGTTCATCGACGAGCCGGTGCCGCGATTCGAAGCGGCAGTCAAGGAAGCCTACGACGCCGGGTTGCTCGGCAAAAACATCCAGGGCAGCGGCATCGATTTTGACCTGTACACGTTCGTCGGTGCCGGCGCCTACATCTGCGGCGAGGAAACGGCGCTGCTGGAGTCGCTCGAGGGCAAGCAGGGCAAGCCGCGATTCAAGCCCCCGTTCCCGGCGAATTTCGGGCTGTACGGCAAGCCTACGACGATCAACAACACGCAAAGCCTCGCCTGCGTACCGTCGATTATTCGTAATGGCCATGCGTGGTTTGCCGGTCTGGGGCCGGAGAACTCCGGCGGCACGGCACTGTTCTCGGTGTCCGGGCATGTCGAGAAACCCGACAACTACGAACTGCCGATGGGTATCCCGTTCAGGGAGTTGCTCGACATTGCCGGTGGCATGCTCGGTGGTCGTAAACTGAAGGCCGTCATTCCGGGCGGCTCCTCCTGCAAGGTGCTGCCGGCAGACATCATCATGGAATGCACGATGGACTACACGTCGCTGCAGCAGGCCGGTTCGTCCTTCGGCACCGGCGCCGTCATGGTCATGGACGAGACAACGGACATGGTGCAGGTGCTGCGCCGCATCTCGCGCTTTTACATGGCCGAGTCCTGCGGTCAGTGCACGCCGTGCCGCGAGGGCACCGGCTGGCTCTACCGCATGCTGACGCGTATCACCGAGGGCCGCGGCGAAAAGGCGGATCTCGTCAAGCTGGTCGAAGTCGCGAACAAGATCGAAGGGCATACGATCTGTGCGCTCGGCGATGCGGCTGCGTGGCCGGTGCAAAGTTTCCTCAAACACTTTTTCCACGAATTCGAATACATGGTCGAGACTCAGGGGCGCAGTATCGTCGCCGGCACGACTGACGCGGCGGCCTGACGACGATGAGTGACGATACGGTAAACATCGAGGTCGACGGCAAGCCGGTCGAGGCGAAGAAAGGCGAAATGGTCATCCAGGTGACCGATCGCCTCGGCACCTATATCCCGCGCTTCTGCTATCACGCAAAGCTGTCTATCGCCGCCAACTGCCGCATGTGTCTCGTCGAGGTGGAAAAAGCGCCGAAGCCCTTGCCCGCGTGCGCGACGCCGGTCGGCGAGGGGATGAAGGTCTTCACGCGCTCGACCAAGGCGATCGCGGCGCAGAAAGCGACGATGGAATTCCTGCTCATCAATCACCCGCTCGATTGCCCGATCTGTGACCAGGGCGGCGAGTGCGAGCTGCAGGACCTCGCAATGGGCTACGGGCGTGACGTTTCTCGCTATAACGACGGCAAGCGCGTCGTCAAGGACAAGGATATCGGCCCGCTCGTCTCCACGGACATGACGCGCTGCATTCACTGTACGCGCTGCGTGAGGTTCGGCGAGGAAATTACCGGCATGCCGGAGCTCGGCACGACCGATCGCGGCGAGAACATGAAAATCGGCACTTACATTGAGAAGAGTGTCGACCACGAGCTTTCGGCAAACATCATTGACCTGTGCCCGGTTGGCGCCTTGAACAACAAACCGTATCGCTACAGCGCCCGCGCATGGGAGATGCTGCAGCGGGCGACCGTGTCGCCGCACGACTGTGTCGGGTCGAACCTCTATGCACACACGCTGCGAGGCACGATCAAGCGCATCGTTCCGAGAGAGAACGAAAGCATCAACGAAACCTGGATATCGGATCGCGATCGATTCAGCTACCAGGGTGTCTACTCACCAGACCGTCTGAAAAGGCCTCGCATCAAGGAGTCCGGCAACTGGCGCGAGCTCGACTGGGAGGAGGCGCTCGCGAAAGCGGCGGAAACGCTCAAGGACGCCGACGCCGACAAGATCGGCATGCTCGCGTCTCCGAGCGCGACGATCGAGGAGGCGCACCTGCTCGCACGGCTGGCCGATCATCTCGGCACCAGTAACGTCGACCATCGAATTGCCCGGCGCGACTTCAGCGACCAGGCGGCTGACCCGGTGTACCCTTGGCTTGGCTGCGACATCGCCGACATCGAAGAACAGGACTCGATCTTCGTCGTGGGCTCGAACCTGCGGCGCGAGGCACCGATCCTTGCGCATCGCGTGCGCAAAGCCGCGCTGGCCGGCGCCGCCGTCAGCTTTGCGAACAGCCGCGAACACGAGTATCACTTCAGAATCGCGAACAGCCTGTCCGGTGCCGGCCTGGTCGAGTTGCTTGCCGGCGTCGCGGTCGCCGCCGGGGTCGAATCCAAAGCGGTCGCAGACCTTTGCAAGGGCGTTACGGCGAACGCTGAGCAGCGAGCGATCGCGAAGTCGCTTGGCGACGCCGACGACGCATTGCTGTTACTCGGCAACGTCGCCGGCCGCCATCGCGCATTTTCGGCCGTCCGCGCACTGTCGGCAGCAATTGCCGCGGCAACGGGCGCGAAGATCGGTTACATCTCTGAAGGCGCAAATTCCGCAGGTGCACACCTCGCGGGTCTGTTGCCGCACCGGTCGACAGCTGGGAAGCCGCGCAAGAAGGAAGGACTCAATGCGGCGAACATGCTCGAGCAATCGCTGGATGCCGTCGTGCTGCTCAATATTGAACCGGATGCCGACATCCATGCGACCGAAGATGCCGTTCAGAAGCTGTCGAGGCAAACGTTTGTTATTGCGTTGACGCCGTTCGTTTCCGATGCGTTGCTGGAAGCGGCGGACCTGCTGTTGCCGGTTGGTACGTTCGCAGAAACGTCCGGAACCTACGTCAATGTCGCCGGTACCTGGCAAAGTTTCGCCGGCGTCGCGAACCCGCTCGGCGAGTCGCGGCCTGCCTGGAAAGTGCTGCGTGTGATCGGCAATCTCGTCGATGCGGATGGCTTCGATTACGTGTCCAGCGAAGACGTGCGTGACGAGATTCACGAAATTGCTGCCGGTACGCAGCCGACGAATGACTACACGCCAAAAGGCAAGATCGCCGCGCCGAACGGGGCCGATTCGCCGGCGGCGGACATCGACATTCCGCTCTACTCGGTGGACCCGGTCGTACGGCGCGCAGAAGCATTGCAGCTGACGCCGGAGGCCCGGCGTTCCCGGGAGGATAAAGGCGCGTGAAGGCCGTGGTTCCCGACTTTCTGCTGAATTTCTGGGCGTCGTTCCCGCCGCTGCTGCAATACCTGATCAGCACGACGACGGCAATTCTCGTCGTCACCATCAGCGTGATCCTGGTTGTCGCGTTTTCGACCTACTTCGAGCGCAAGGTCATCGGCAGTATGCAGGCACGCGTGGGACCGAACCGCGTCGGCCCGCTGGGACTCGGTCAGCCGTTCGCCGACGTCATCAAGCTCCTGATCAAGGAGATCATTGTCCCGTCGCAGTCGAACAAGTTTCTGTTCGTCATTGCGCCGCTCCTGTCGCTGATTCCCGCGCTCGCAACCTGGGCCGTCATGCCGCTGCATCCGGGCTTCGTCATTGCGGACATCAACGCCGGCCTCTTGTATGTGCTGGCGCTGACCTCGGTCGGCGTCTACGGAGTTATCCTTGCGGGTTGGGCAACCAACTCCAAGTACGCGTTCCTTGGCGCGATGCGCTCGGCCGCGCAAATCGTCGCCTACGAGATAGCGATGGGCTTCGCGCTGGTCGGCGTATTGATGGCGGGCGGCAGCCTGAACCTCGGTGTCATTGTTGCCGGACAGGAAGGCGGATTTTCGAACTGGTTCCTGATTCCGCTGTTTCCGCTGTTCATCGTTTACTGGATCTCGGGCGTTGCCGAGACGAACCGCGCACCGTTCGATGTCGCCGAGGGCGAATCCGAGATTGTTGCCGGCTTCCATGTCGAGTATTCCGGCGTCGCATTTGCGCTTTTCTTCCTCGCCGAATACGCGAACATGGTGCTGATATCCGGGCTAACCGCGATCTTTTTCCTTGGTGGCTGGGCATCGCCGTTCGAGGGCTGGACCTTCCTGCAGGGTATCCCGGTTCTGGAGACGTTGACCAAGCCGGGATTGCCATGGCTGTTCGCGAAGATCTGCTTTTTCATGTATTCGTTCTTCTGGTTCCGCGCGACGTTTCCGCGCTACCGCTACGACCAGATCATGCGGTTGGGCTGGAAGGTATTCATCCCGGTAACGATTGTCTGGATTGCCGTCGAGGGCGTCATGGCCTGGCTCCGGATCGGACCGTGGGAGACCCTGGGCGCCTAGTGGCCCGGGAAGGCTGAATTATGAATCGTGCAATCAGTTATCTTAAAACGTTCGCGCTGTGGGAGTTGCTGAAGGGCCTGTCGGTGACGTCGCGCAACTTCTTCAAAAAGAGCGTGACGATCGAGTACCCGGAGGAGAAGACGCCGCAGTCGCATCGCTTCCGCGGCCTGCATGCCTTGCGGCGCTACCCGAACGGCGAAGAGCGCTGCATCGCCTGCAAGCTCTGCGAAGCCGTTTGCCCGGCGCTCGCGATTACGATCGAATCGGACGTTGCCGACGACGGCACCCGCCGGACCACGCGCTACGACATCGACCTGTTCAAATGCATTTACTGTGGTTTCTGTGAGGAAGCCTGCCCGGTCGATGCAATTGTCGAGACGCGCATCCACGAGTACCACATGGAGGCACCCGGCCAGAACATCATGACGAAAGACAAATTGCTGGCCGTCGGCGACAAGTACGAGGCCATGATCGCCGCCGACAAGGCGGCAGACGCGGCGTACAAGTAGGGATCGAGATGCTGTTCCAGTCCATACTTTTTTACGTTTTCTCGCTGGTGCTGTTCGGCGCCGCGCTCGGTGTCGTGTTCGCGCGCAACCCGGTGCATTCGGTCATGTTCCTCGTGCTGACGTTTTTCCAGAGTGCGATGCTGTGGCTGATGGCAGAAGCGGAGTTTCTCGCGATCGTGCTGGTGCTCGTTTACGTCGGCGCCGTCATGGTGTTGTTCCTGTTCGTCATCATGATGCTCGAGGTTGAGATCGAAGCGGTCAAGGCGGGCCTCGTCCGCTATGCGCCGCTCGCGATCGTCATTTCCCTGTTAATGGCGTTCGAACTCATCCAGCTTATCTGGTTGCGCGGCCCCGAAGGTCAGTTTGGTACTGCATTCGTGCCCAACCCGGAGAACTACGACAACACGAAGGCGCTGGGGGCGGTGCTGTACACCGAACATGTCTACGCGTTTGAAATAGCCGCCGTCGTGCTGCTGCTGGCTATCGTTGCGGCCATTACGCTGACGATGCGCAAGCGCCCGGGCCTCAAGGTACAGGACATTGCCAAGCAGGTCGCGGTGCGCGCCAAGGATCGCGTGCGCCTCGTCAAGATGGATGCGGAGAAGAAACAGTGATCGGCCTGCAGCACTACCTGACGCTGTCCGCAATGCTGTTCGTGCTGAGCATCGCCGGGATCATCATCAACCGTCGCAACCTGATTCTGCTCCTGATGTGTATCGAGCTGATGCTGCTGGCGGTCAACTTCAACTTTATCGCGTTCTCGCGCTACCTCGGCGACGAGACCGGGCAGGTGTTCGTGTTCTTTATTCTAACCGTTGCAGCTGCCGAGGCAGCGATCGGCCTCGCGATACTTGTCGTCCTGTTCCGCAACCGGCGTTCGATCAACGTTCAAGAACTGAACACGATGAAAGGGTAGTCATGGCGCGACGTTCTGACAAACCTGGTGAGGCGAGGCGATACTGAGCATGTACAACTTTTACCTCGTCATCGTTCTCGCACCGCTACTTGCCGCGATCGTGGCCGGCCTGTTCGGCCGGCAAATCGGCCGCTCCGGGGCACACACGGTCACGATTTTCGGTGTCGGTATTTCAACGGTGCTGTCGTTCTACGTGCTGTACCAGATGGTCTGGGGCGGCGCCACGTCGGAAAACATCAGCGTCTACACCTGGGCCGTGACCGACGGCCTGCACATGGAGGTCGGCTTCCTCGTTGACCGACTGACGGCGCTGATGATGGCCGTGGTGACGTTCGTCTCGCTGATGGTGCACGTTTACACAATCGGGTACATGCACGAGGATCCGGGTTACCAGCGCTTCTTCAGCTACATCTCGCTGTTCACGTTCTCGATGCTGATGCTGGTCATGTCGAATAACTTCCTGCAGCTGTTCTTCGGTTGGGAAGCGGTCGGCCTGGTTTCGTACTTGCTGATCGGCTTCTGGTTCAAGCGCGAAACGGCCATCTTCGCGAACCTGAAGGCGTTCCTCGTCAATCGCGTCGGCGACTTCGGCTTCATCCTCGGCATCGCCGGCATCGTGCTGTTCACGAATTCGCTGGACTATGCCGAAGTGTTTTCACAGGCGGATTCGATCGCAAACCAGAGCATCAGCGTCATCGGTTCGCCGTGGAACGCGATGACGGTCATCTGCATCCTGTTGTTCATCGGTGCCATGGGCAAGTCCGCGCAGGCGCCGCTGCACGTCTGGCTGCCGGATTCGATGGAAGGCCCGACGCCGATCTCGGCACTGATCCATGCTGCAACGATGGTCACCGCCGGCATCTTCATGGTGGCACGCATGTCGCCGCTGTTCGAACTGAGCATCTCGGCACTGGCCGTCGTTATCGTCATCGGCGCAATCACGGCGTTCTTCATGGGGCTGCTCGGCATTGTGCAAAACGACATAAAGCGCGTCGTTGCCTATTCGACCTTGTCACAGCTCGGCTATATGACCGTCGCGCTCGGCGCGTCGGCCTACAGCGCGGCGATCTTCCACTTGATGACGCACGCATTCTTCAAGGCGCTGCTGTTCCTGGCCGCAGGCTCGGTCATTATCGCGATGCACCACGAGCAGGACATCCGCAAGATGGGCGGCATTCGCAAGTACATGCCAATCACCTACTGGACGTCGCTGATCGGGTCGCTGGCCCTGATCGGCTTTCCGGGCTCGGCCGGCTTTTTCTCGAAGGACCTGCTGATCGAGGCGGTGGCGCATTCGCACTGGCGCGAGACGGACGCGCTGGTCTACTGGATTGCGTACCTGAGCGTCCTTCTCGGCGTGTTCGTAACGGCGCTGTACTCGTTCCGGATGTTTTTCCTCGTATTCCACGGCAAGGAGCGCATGGATGCGGAGACCCGTTCGCACCTGCATGAGACGCCGTGGGTCGTTACTGTGCCGCTGGTCCTGCTGGCGATCCCGTCGGCCGTCATAGGCTGGTATACGGTGTCGCCGGTGTTGTTCGGCGACTATTTCGGTGTGGCGATCGCTGTCGATTCGACGCGCGATGTGCTGGCCGACATGGGCAGGGACTGGCATGGCAGCCTCGGCCTCGTGACCCATGCCATCGTGACGCCCGTCTTCTGGCTGGCCTTCGCGGGCGTCCTGACCGCCTGGTTCCTGTACCTGAAGCGGCCCGACATCCCCGACGAGATACAAAAGAAGGTATCCGGGCTCTACAACCTGCTCGACCGCAAGTACTACTTCGATGACCTGTGGATCAAGGGTTTCGGCGGGGGCGGGCGCCGGCTCGGCAGCTTCCTGTGGCACAAGGGCGACGAGCTGGTCATCGACGGCGCGATCGTCAACGGCACGGCTAATTCTGTGGCGCGGCTCGCCGCCGTCATGCGCCACCTGCAGACCGGCTACCTCTACACCTATGCCTTCGCAATGATCATCGGCCTGACCGTTTTGCTCGGCTGGCTGATCTGGCTGGATTAGGCGACGATGGGTCTGTCAACGCACCTTCTTTCGATACTGATCTGGCTGCCGGTCGTCGGCGGCCTGGCGGTGCTCGCCATCGGCGACGAGGGCGATGCGGCGTCGGCGCGTGCCGGCGCGATGCGCATGACGACGCTGGTCACGTCGTTGCTGACGCTGGCGCTGTCGATCCTGCTTTATCAGCGCTTCGACGCGGCAGCTACGACGATGCAGTTCGTCGAACGCTTTCCCTGGGTCGACGCCCTCGACGCCTGGTATTACCTCGGCGTCGACGGAATTTCGGTACCGCTGATACTGCTGACGGCCTTCATCACGCCGCTCGTCGTCATCGCCGGCTGGGACAGCATTCGCACCCGACCGGCGCAGTACTTTGCCGCGTTCCTGATCCTCGAGGGCCTGATGATCGGCGTCTTCAGCGCGCTCGACGGCCTGCTGTTCTACGTCTTCTGGGAATTCATGCTGGTGCCGATGTTCCTGATCATCGGCGTCTGGGGTGGGGACCGGCGCATATACGCAACCCTGAAGTTCTTCCTGTACACGTTCCTCGGCTCCGTGCTGATGCTGGTGGCGTTCATCTACCTGTACCTGCAGACCGGCAGTTACGACCTCATTGGCTGGATGGACGCGCCACTCGGCATGACGGCCCAGAAGCTGATCTTCATTGCGTTCCTGCTGGCGTTTGCCGTCAAAGTGCCGATGTGGCCCGTACACACGTGGCTGCCCGATGCGCACGTGGAGGCCCCGACCGGCGGTTCCGTTATTCTGGCCGCGATCATGCTGAAGATGGGCGGCTACGGATTCATCCGCCTGTCTTTGCCGATCGTGCCCGACGGCAGCGAGTACTTCGCCGGCCTGATGATCGCGCTGTCGCTGATCGCCGTCGTCTACATCGGCCTCGTCGCGCTGATGCAAAAGGACATGAAGAAGCTGATCGCGTACTCGTCCATTGCCCACATGGGCTTCGTGACGCTGGGCTTTTTCCTGCTGTACGAGATCGACGGCCCGACCGGCGCCGTGCTCGGCCTGTCCGGCGGCATGGTACAAATGGTGTCGCACGGCCTGATCTCCGGCGCAATGTTCCTGTGCGTCGGCGTGCTGTATGACCGTGTGCACAGCCGTATGATCGCCAGTTACGGCGGCGTCGCCAACACGATGCCGACCTACGCGGCGTTCTTCGTATTGTTCGCGATGGCCAATGCGGGGTTACCCGGCACCTCCGGCTTCGTCGGTGAGTTCATGGTCATCATCGCGAGCTTCAAGGCGAATTTCTGGTTTGCGTTCTTAGCTGCGACGACCCTGGTCCTCGGTGCCGCGTACACGCTGTGGATGGTCAAGCGCGTCATCTATGGCGACATCGCCAATGACGACGTGGCAGAACTCAGTGACCTGAATCGCCGCGAGTTTATTGTTCTCGGCATCCTGGCGCTGTCCGTGCTGTTGGTCGGGCTGTGGCCGGCGCCTCTGGTCGACATGATGAACGTCACGATTGAACAACTGGTTGAGAGGGTAGGGCTTTCGAAGCTCTGACGGATTCCACTATGCGACTTTCCGATTTACTAGCGGCAGCACCGGAGATGACCCTCCTGGGTATGATTTGCGTCGTTCTGGTCGCCGACCTGTTCGTCGACAATAACAAGCGCGCGATCACGTTCTGGCTGTCGATCGCGGCATTGCTGTTGACGGCCTGGGCACTGGTCGAGACGGCTCCGGTTGGCCGCGCCGTGATCTTCGACGGCAGTTACGTCAGCGACGCGCTGTCGCAAGTGCTCAAACTCGGTGTCGTGCTGTTCGTCGGCATTGCGTTTTTCTATTCGCGTGACTACTTGCGCGCCAACGACCTGAACAAGGGTGAGTTTTACCTGCTGGGGCTGTTCGGCCTGCTTGGCATGATGGTCATGATTTCCGCGAACAGCCTGCTGACGATGTACATGGGGCTGGAGACGCTCGCGCTGTCACAGTATGCGCTCGTCGCGATCGACCGCACGAACGTGACCTCGGCCGAAGCTGCGATGAAGTATTTTGTGCTCGGCGCGATTGCCTCTGGGTGCCTGTTGTACGGCATCTCGTGGGTTTACGGCGCCACCGGCACGATCCAGTTCCACGAGATCGCCAACGTCGTCGCGACTCAGCCCGAGGTCAACGCGCTGCCGTTGTGGTTTGGCCTTGCCTTCCTCGTCGTCGGCATCGCGTTCAAGTTCGGCGCCGTGCCGTTTCACATGTGGGTGCCGGACGTCTACCAGGGCGCGCGCTCGTCAGTCACGCTGTACGTCGGATCGGCGCCAAAGCTCGCCGCGCTGGCGCTGACACTACGGGTCCTCGTCGACGGGCTCGGCGGCCTGCACGAACTGTGGTCGGACATGGTCATGATCATCGCGGTACTGTCGCTGCTGCTCGGCAATTTCATCGCTATCGTGCAGTCGAACATCAAGCGCATGCTGGCCTATTCGACGATCGGGCATGTCGGCTTCATCCTGCTGGCCGTGTTTACCGGCACCGAGCAGGGCTATGCTGCAGCGCTGTTCTACACGCTGACCTACGTCGTCGCCGCGGCGGGCGCATTCGGCATGATCATCCTGTTGAGCCGGCGCGGCTACGAAGCGGAAAACCTGTCCGACTTCAAGGGACTGAACGCGCGCAGCCCTTGGTACGCGGTGCTGATGATGTTCCTGATGTTCAGCATGGCGGGCATTCCGCCGTTCATCGGCTTCTTCGGCAAGCTGAATGCAATCAACGCGGTCCTCGCGATCGGCTACACCGAGCTGGCCGTCATCATGGTGCTGGCCTCGGTCGTCGGCGCCTACTACTACCTGCGCGTCATCTGGTACATGTATTTCGAGGACCCGGCCGATCAGGCCGTCCTGGCAACCAGTACCGACACCCGCCTCGTCATGAGCCTGAACGGCGTTGCCGTGCTGGCGCTGGGCCTGCTGCCCGGCTGGCTTTGGACCTTGTGCCTGCAGGTGCTCGCCGCGCGCTGATTCCGCGACCTGCGGAGTTGACATAATGCCGAAATTTCGGGCCGGAATGGCTTAAGAACCGCATTCCGCCGCCGATCTAACAGGCATGAGTGTTGCGGAAGATCTCAGCGCAGAGCTGCAGCTGCCTGATGAGGCGGCAAGCAGTGCCCCGGTATCCGTGCTGTTGATCGACGACGATCCGGCATCCACGCACCTTTGTGCCCGCTACCTCGGGCGCGAAAAGACACACGGCTACGATCTTGTATCGACGGATACCGCGGCGGACGGCGTGGCCGCAGCCGTTGGCGGTAAATTCGACATCCTGCTCATCGACTATTACCTGCCGGGCTCCAGCGCAATCGAGGTCATCGAGAAGATTCAAGAGCGCCTCGGCGAAAACGCGCCGCCGGCGATTGTTTTAACCGCCGACGATAGCGCAACGACGGCGACAAAGGCGATGCACGCCGGCGCATCCGATTTCCTCGCGAAAAAAGCGCTGTCGCCGGAATCACTGTCGCGGTCGATCATGAATGCAGTCGACAAGAGCAAGCTGAAGCAGACGGCAAGGGAACGGCGACAGCAGATTATCGAGATGAACGAGCGGCTGGTTCGCAAGGGCCAGGAGCTGCAGCGCTTTTACCAGAGCGTCTCGCACGAGGTGAAAACGCCGCTCGCTGCGGCACGCGAGTTCATCGCATTGACGCTTGACGGTGTAGCAGGACCGGTCAACGACAAGCAGGTCGAATTTTTGACGTATGCCATCGATTCCTGTGATCAGATCACTGCGCATTTCAATGACCTGCTCGAAATGACGCGCCTGGATACCGGCAAGGTTCGGCTGGATCTCGAGTGGGCCGAGTTTGATGCCGTCATCGCACGCTGCCTGGCCTCCGCGGCTGCAGCTGTCGAGGCTCGCCAGCTGTATGTCCAGCTGCAGAAGCAGGATTCGCTGCCGAAAGTTCGATTTGATATGAATCGCATCGTGCAGGTGGTCTCGAACCTGCTGAACAACGCGGTCAAGTTCAGTCCTGTCGAAGGCAAGATCGTCATCAATGTGGGACAGACCGAAAACGGTCGTCGCATGCGGATCAGTGTCGCCGACGAAGGCTGCGGCATACACGAAGACGAACTGCCGCAGGTATTCGAGCGTCTATACCAGGCCAGGGTGGAAGGGGAACAGCAAACAGAAGCGGGACTGGGCCTTGGCCTTAGTATCGCCAGGGAAATCGTGCTGCTGCACGGTGGGTCTATTTGGGCAGAGAGTTTTCTCGGTCGCGGGAGTACGTTTTACATCGAACTTCCCGTCGAAGGGCCTCCGCCATCTCTCACGGAGGTTAAGCAATGAAAACGGTACTCATGATCGAGGACGACGCAAAGGTCAGCCTGGCGCTGGGCATTCGGCTCAAGTCGATGGGCTACGAGGTCACAACGGCAGCCGATGCTGTCTCGGCAGTCAGCCAGGCGAGAAAATGTGCTCCCGACGTCATCCTGATTGATATCAACCTGCCCGGTGGCGACGGGTTCGTTGTCGCTCAGCGCCTGAAGACGCTGGTGCAGACGTCTGCGACCCCAATGATATTTATCACCGCCAGCAAGAAAGCGGGCTTGAAGGAACGCGCGAAGGAACTGGGCGCAGTCGCGTTTCTCGAGAAGCCGTTTACCGCTACCGAAATGGCCGATGCCATCGAAATGTCGCTCTACTCAATGAGTACAGAGGAAGGGCAATCCAGCGAAGCGATGATCGGCTAGGGAGCGGCGGTGATGAGTGCCGAACCTTCCGACGTCACCAGGGCGGCGTCGAGGAAGCGTTTTCACGATCTGCGTGCGCCGCTGATAACGATGCAGGGCTTCGGTGATGAACTGGCCAAGGCCTTCGCACGCCTCGCGGAGCTGGTCGAGGATCATCAGCAAGCGTTACCTGACGACTACCTTGCGTTGACCAGGGAGGTCCTCGAGCGCGACATCAATCCTTGCCTTGGTTATATGCGTTCGTCGGTCCGTAAACTCGGTGACGCGCTCGATGACCTTGCATCCGACGCGACGTCGGATCCGCGGCGATGACAACGTCGGCCGAAAAGCGCTACTCGCGCAAGATCGACGAGGAACGTCGCGCACTCGGCGTCGCGGGGCGCCTGCATTGGGTGCACTGGGCGATCGTTATCCTGTCCGCCGGCGCAACTGTCGCCGCGTGGAATTTTTCGCGCGGCCAGGTCCAGGAAAAGCAGCAGATTCAGTTCGATCGTGAGGCGCAACAGGTCGTCGAGCTCGTCGCGGAACGCATGAAGAAATACGAAGATGCGTTGTGGAGCGGCGTGGCGGCCGTGCATGCACTGGAGGGGCAGCTCGACTACGACGAGTGGCGAGCGTTTGCTGCGGCTCTGCAAATCGATACCAAGTACCCGGGCATCAACGGCATCGGCGTCATCGTACCCGTCGCGCGTCCCGTCCGCGAGACGTTCGAACGCGCGCAGTACAGCTGGCTGCCGGGGTTCAGGATATACCCGGAGCATGACGAGCCGGGACTGATGCCGATACGGTTTATCGAACCAATCGAGCCGAACCTAAAAGCGGTGGGTCTCGACATGGCCCATGAAGAAAACCGCTACCGGTCTGCACTGAATGCCCGCCGCACCGGGACGGCGCAAATAACCGGCCCGATCGTTCTGGTTCAGGACGAAGGCAGTACTCCGGGCTTTCTGTTCTACGCGCCGTTTTATTCCGGCGACGCTGATACCGAATCGGATCGGGTCAGCAACTTTGCGGGCCTTGTCTACGCGCCTTTTGTCGTGCGCAAGCTGATGGCCGGCACCCTGCAGCAGGAAAAGCGCCGCGTCGGCATCCAGCTGACGGACGGGGAGATCGTAATTTACGGCGACGAGGAAGAATCATCCGCCGGGCGCAAGTCGCAAGTCTCTTTCTCGCGCACCGAGGCCGTGCCGATGTACGGCAGAACCTGGACGTTCGATATCTGGGCAAAAGACTCTTTTATCGACGCGACGGCGAACTCACAGCCGGCCCTGATTTTAATCGGCGGCATGACGATCGATGCACTGCTGCTGACGATATTCATTACGCTGTCGCGCACGAACCGGCGCTCGGTCAAGTTCGCAGAGCGCATGAATCGAGCGCTGATCCGCAAGACCGACGAACTCGCTGAGATGAACGACGATCTCGAGAGCTTTGCCTACATCGCGTCACATGATCTGAAGACGCCATTGCGAGGCATTACGGATCTGGTCGAGTATGTGCGTGAAGACCTGCGGCCGTACCTCGAGAGCAGTGATGCGAATCCGGATATCGAGTACAACCTCGACCGGATCACCCAGCAGACCGATCGAATGGAGCGCCTGATTCGCGGGGTTCTCGACTACTCCGGCGTTGGCAAGCGAGAGGAATCCGTCGAGCTCGTCAATCTCGACGCGCTGATAAAGACGCTGGCGAACGAACTCGATGTCGAACCAGGGCAGCTGCGGCTCGACGGCGACATGCGGGAGTTCCCGACGTATCGGGTACGCCTCGAGCAGGTGCTCGGTAATCTCGTCGGCAATGCATTCAAGTATCACCACGACAGAGACAGCGCCAGCGTTGTTGTTGCCGCACACGCCGACCGCGACCGTGTCTCGTTCAGTGTCACCGACAACGGCCCGGGCATCGATCCGCGGTTTCACGGCCGGATTTTTGATGTATTTCAGACGCTTCAGCCGCGCGACCAGATCGAAAGCACCGGTGTCGGGCTCTCGATCGTCAAGAAAGCCGTCGAGTCGGTTGGCAGCAAAGTCCGAATCAAGTCCACGCCTGGCGAGGGCACGTCGTTCTCGTTCGAGTGGCCAATCGTGCGGGAGACAGCAGAGCCCCGGGCGGCAGAGGTGGTTTAGATGGCAATCAAGACAGTAAGTATTCTGCTCGTAGAAGACAACGACCTGGACGCAGAGAAGCTGCAACGCATACTCGATCGTTTGGGCGACAAGCGTCCGATTACCCGCGCCCGAGACGGCATCGAGGCGCTGGAACTGCTGCGCGATCCCGAACGACAGCCGAGGCCGCCGTTCGTCATCATCCTCGATCTCAACATGCCGCGCATGAATGGCCAGGAATTCCTTGCCGAACTGCGCGCAGATTCGTCATTGAAAGGCCTGCCGGTAGTCGTGCTGACGACGTCGGATCGCCGCGCGGACATCGAGCAGGCCTATTCGAACCAGGTCAGCGGTTACCTGACGAAACCGCTCGACCTAGAGGACACGGCCGCGATGCTGCAGTCGATCTGCGAATTCTGGGGTCGCTGCGAGTTTCCCAACGCTGGCGTCGTCTGATGACGGCGGAGGGATCTGAGCAGGTTAGCCTCGTCTGTGTCGACGATGATTCGCTAATGCTCGAATTTATCGAGCGCCGCCTCAGGGACCGACCCGGACATTTGAAGTGCTTTTCTGAGCCAAACGCAGCTATCGATTTTCTGGCCAAAAACGAGGTAAGAACGATTCTGGTCGACCAGCGTATGCCGACGATGAATGGCATCGAATTTCTGAAGATTCTGGCCGCCCGCGGCTCCAATGGCGCCGCTCGCAAGATCCTGTTCTCAGCGATCGCGCCGGACCCCGATACCTGCGACGCTGCCGGCGCGCTGGGGGCAGAAACGCTCGAAAAGGACCGGATCCGGAACCGCGATACACTGCTCGAAATGCTGAACTGAGCGCTGGATGTCGTG
Source organism: Woeseiaceae bacterium (assembly GCA_041609735.1). Lineage (GTDB taxonomy): Bacteria > Pseudomonadota > Gammaproteobacteria > Steroidobacterales > Woeseiaceae > UBA1847. Next base: position 49,809 of record JBFIQH010000001.1, read on the forward strand.
ATTGGCAAGGCCTCGCGCCGGGGTTGTCATTTTACGGGCACGTCAGTATAGTTCCCACCCTGCCGATGCGGGGTGGAGCAGTCTGGCAGCTCGTCGGGCTCATAACCCGAAGGTCGCAGGTTCAAATCCTGCCCCCGCTACCAAATGAAGAGAGGGCCCCTAATAGGGGCCCTTTTTCGTTTGGCGGAGTGGGATCAGGAGGGGAACCTCGTCCAATAAAACGCGCTCGCGTTTTGGACGGCGAGCGAAGCGAGGCCGGGCCGACGGCCTAAGGATCGACCTAAGTCGATCCGAGTCAATGTTGCCGCCGCTACCAGGATACCGAAAGCCCCGCCTTGTGCCATCTGAGTCGAGAGAGTACTGGCAAGAACTGGACGTGACGCAGGTACCAAAAAATTGCTTACCTCGGTTCAGGCTCGCGATCAATACGCGAAAAGATCGCGCCGTGCGGAATGCTGGCGCCGGTTTTACCATGCGGCCATTGTTCCCGCGTCATGTCCAGGCCGGGATACGCCGAACCTGGGCTTCGCAGATCTTTAATAATTGTGAGTTTGCCGTTTGTCGGATTTAGCTGCAGCAGCACGACTCTGCCAGCGAGCCAGCCATTCCTGCCAGTGAGGGCGATGCGGTTGCCACCCAACTCACCCGAAACCCAGTGCGGTCTAACGGGTCCATCGAGAACCAGCTCATCGACCTCCCTCGGATGATACGGATCCGATATATCCAGCACGACAAGAGAACTGGCGCCCTCGTTTGTTTGTATCCAGTATTTTCCGATGCGCCAGGGCACGCTGCATTGATCACCGGCGTCGAAAGATTCGAACGGAAATGATTTCACCAGGGTTGCTTGCGGATTTTCGGTGTCAATGTCCGAAAGAACATACAATCCGCAGCGAAACGTCGTAACGATGACGGTCTTACCATCATCCAACAAGCGCGCTTCAGCCACGTCCAAATTTTCGTCGCCCCGTGGGCCGGGCGGTAACAACACCGTGTGCAGGAGTTTCAGGTCGGACATTCTCCATATCTGCACCGAGCGACCTTCCATCTTTGCCCACATGTCGCCGGTTGTTGTCACGACACGGTCCATCGCTGCAATCGGCGTAACGCTGTATGGCCGGAGCTCCGGGTCCGTTGGGTCCGCGGCGTCGCTGCCGCGAATATAACCACCGGTCGGGTCCAGCTCGACCAGGCCACCGGCTTCGGAGTCCTTCTCGCCCTTATTGTGAAACGTTGCCAGTACCGTGCCGGTAGGGGTGCGCTCAAAGCTGTGAGGGTAGGTATAAGGCCCGGCACGATCGAATGCGGATGCCACCACGGGCCGAAGCGGATTCGCCACATTGATGACAAAAGACTTGCCGGTCATGAAACCATTGGCAAAGAACATATCGCCT
>JBFIQH010000002.1:0-49196 GCA_041609735.1 Woeseiaceae bacterium
ACGTAATCCGCGGCCTCCTCGGTGAACGGGATCGGCATCAGGTCGTACAGGTGACCGTCGTCGCCACAGTAGCTCAGATGCTCCGAATACATGCGGATATCGTGTTCGGCCATGAAATGCTTGATGTCGCGCACGAGCTGCTCGTCCAGCGGGGCGGGCGCCCCGATCGACAGCGACAGACCGTGAATGACGAACGGGTAGCGTTCCGTGAAGAAGCGCAACTTCTTGCCCAGCTTGCCGCCGACATGAATCCAGTTCTCGGGCGCGACTTCCATGAAATCGACGTCGCCCGGGGGATTGGCCATCAGCTTGTCGGCGATCGCTCGCCGCAGGCCGAGGCCCGCACCGGAGACCGGGTACCGACCTGGCTGTGGATGGTGTTCGCCCTGTTTTTCGCTCATAGCGTGCAGGTCATCAGGAATAACCAAGCAGACCGCGTATCGATGCAATTTATTACCGTCATCAGCGGATCTTCCGCAGGCATTCCAGGTACGCGGCTTCGTCCGGAGGCCGGCTGTCCCGCTGCGCTACCCAGAGCGCCTCGGCGAGGCACTCGATCATACGGTGTTCGGCGTCGTGCGGGTCACCCAGCTTTGCCGCCAGCGTTCTGAAGATCGTCGCGATGCCCTGCGGCCGGTCCGTCGCTACCTGCTCGCGCAGCCCAAGGTGCAGGCCCATATGCAAAAACGGGTTGCTGCGGCCAGCCTCGGGCGAGAAGTCCTCGTCGAGATCGCCGTCCAGGATCTGCTCGTGATACTCCGGATGCAGTTCGATGACGGCGGCGATCTGGTCTTCCAGCGGCAACAGCGGTTTGCCCTCGAGGCGTTTCTGCCAGGCATCCGCGTACATGCGACGCAGCGTATTTCGGTCCTCGCTGAAGATCATGCGGCTGTCTTCTGTTTGTATTCGCACCACTCGATAACAGGGCATTCGCCACACAGCGGTTTGCGTGCCTTGCAGATATAGCGGCCATGCAGAATGAGCCAGTGGTGTGCATCCTTGCGGAACTCCGCCGGCGTCAGCCGCACAAGACGCTTCTCCACTTCCAGTGGCGTCTTGCCCGGCGCAATGCCGGTTCGATTGGACACCCGAAATATATGAGTGTCGACGGCAATTGTCGGCTCGCCGAATGCTGTGTTCAGCACGACGTTAGCGGTCTTGCGGCCAACGCCGGGCAGTTTCTCGAGTGCCTCGCGGCTGCGCGGTACTTTGCCATCGTGCGCTTCGATCAGGGTCCGGCAGGTTTTGATGATGTTTTCAGCCTTGGAATTGTACAGCCCGATGGTCTTGATATACGGCTTCAGGCCGCGGACGCCGAGGTCGAGCATGGCTTTCGGCGTGTTCGCGATCGCGAACAGTTTGTCCGTTGCCTTGTTGACACTGACGTCGGTCGCCTGCGCCGACAGGATGACGGCAATCAGCAATTCGAACGGCGACTCGTAGCGAAGCTCGGTTTTCGGCTCCGGGTTGAGGCTTCGCAGCGTGCTGAATATCTTCGTGCGTTTTTTCTTGTTCACGCCCGCACGTCAGTCCCGCACCCCGGCACGCAAACGCGACGGCATTGCATCACGCCGCGCAATCGCGCGCTTGCGATCGATGGCCGATTTCAGAGCGACGGCGAGCGCGAGGCTGAAGAAGGCGCCCGGCGGCAATACAGCGAGCAGCCAGCCGCCGTCGACGAGAACCAGGCCCTGCATCGGCTCGCCCCCGAACAGCATGTCGAGCCGTGAGAACAGCGAAGCCTGCCCGACGAGCTCGCGGAACATCCCGATCGCGACCAGCAGCAGCATGAATCCGGTGCCCATTCCGACGCCGTCTGCGAGGCTCGACAGCACGGGGTTGCGCGACGCAAACACTTCCGCGCGCGCCACAATGGCGCAGTTGGTGACGATCAGGGGGATGAAAATGCCGAGTGAACGATCGAGCCCGGGAAACCAGGCCTTGAAAAGCAGCTCGGTGCAGGTAACGAGGCTGGCAATAATCAGCACGTAGATCGGTATGCGAATTTCGTCGCGTATCCATCGGCGCGTGGCGGACACAAGAACATTGGAGCAGGCGAGCACGCCGATAGTTGCAATGCCGAGCCCGAGCCCATTGACAAACGTCGTCGTTACCGCAAGCAGCGGGCAAAGGCCGAGCAACTGGACGAGTCCGGGATTGTCGTCCCACAGACCGGGGCGGAAATTGCTGCGAAGGTCGGTTGGCATTACGGCGTATCGTCGTTTTCGTCAATCGCGAAAACCTGTTCGCGATGGGTCTCGAAGTATAACAAGGTCTCGCGGACCGCATTGATGACGGCACGCGGCGTCACGGATGCGCCTGACAATTGATCGAACTCGCCACCGTCACGTCGTATGTACCACTCGTCAACGTCCGGATTGCCGAGTGACTTGCCATTGAACTGGTAGACCCAGTCACTCTTGCTTTCCTCGATCTTGTCGCCGAGCCCGGGCGTTTCCCGATGCTCGAGGATGCGCAGGCCGGTGACGGTGCCATTGACGTCGATACCGAGCAGAATCCGGACCGGACCGGCGTACCCGTCCGGTGCCGTCACGGCGAACAAAGCGGCCACCGGCTCGCTGTCCGAGTACACGCGATAAATCAACGCGTCCTCGCGGCCCGGCAAATCGTGTGGTGCCTCGATGACGCGCTTCGATTCGCTGATACTGCCTTCGAACGTAATGCCGGAGAGGACCGGCGCGAGCTTCTGCTCGAGAAAAGCCTGCTCATTGGCGGCAATCCGATCCTTCGTCAGGTGATAGGTTGTTGCGACGAGCGCCGTGCAGATTGCCGCAATCGCCGCCAGTGTGACACCGTTCTTTACGACGCTGTCGCTCACGGCTCGTCATCCTCGTAGTGCCCGACGATATGAGGCTGAGTAAAGTAATCGATAGCGGGCACCGCGACGTTCATCAGCAGCACGGCAAACGCGACGCCGTCAGCGTAGGCGCCGTAGGTACGGATGACGTAGATCAGCAAGCCGATGCCGACGCCGTAAATGAATCGCCCCTTGGGACTCGTTGCCGCGGATACCGGGTCCGTCGCGACAAAAAAGGCACACAGGATTGCGGAGCCGCCGAACAGGTGAAAACCGGGGCTCGGGTTCGTGCCCGGCTCGACGAGGTACATGATCGTCGCGGGAATCAAGAGGCCCGCGCCGACGCCGGCGGGAATGTGCCAGCGAATGACCTTGCGTATCAGCAGCCAGAAGCCGCCGATCGCGGTGAAGTTGCCAATCCACTCCCAGCCGCGGCCACCGAAGTCGCCCATGATCGGCAGCGTGTAAATCTCCGCGACGGTTCGTGCGTTATTGAGGCCTGACTTCATCGCGTCGAGCGGCGTCGCGCGACTGACGGCGTCAAACGTCATCATGTCCGGCAAGTTGCCGGTCAGCGTATATCGCAGCGTCTCGAAAAAAGTCAGGAACTGGTAGTCGAGATCGCCGATGCGCGGCGCGACCCAAAGATTCAGGTGCATCGGGAACGCGACGAGCACGACGACGTAACCTGCCATGGCCGGGTTGAATACGTTGAAGCCGAGTCCGCCGTACAGGTTCTTTGCGACCACGATGCCGAACAGCGCGCCACTGGCCGTCACCCACCAGGGCGTCAGCGACGGCAACGCAAACGCGAGCAATGCGGCCGTTACCAGCGCGCTGTAGTCGGATAACGCCAGCGACGGGTCGCGGCCACGTGCTTTCAGCATTGCCCATTCGCCAACGAGACAGAAGGCGCCGGCGATGACGAGGTTGAAGATGAACCCGGGGCCGAAATACCAGACATGTGCAAGGGCCGCCGGTATCAGTGCGAGCAGCACTTCCAGCATGACGCGGGACACGCTGGCTGTCGGCGCAAGATACGGCGCTTCGCGACGTTCGAATTCCACGATCAGTCCTTGTTCTTCTGCTTGCGGCGCAGGATCTCGGCGATCGCGGCAGGGCCGGCGGTCTTTGCCGTCTCTTTTTGCCGGGCCAGTTCGCGGTCTCGCTGCTGCTGTTCCTTCTGTTGGCGCTCCTTGCGCTCTTCATAGCGCCGCCGTGCGCGTTGAGCGCGCGCCTTCTCGTCGGCCAGCTCCTGGATACGCCCCTTGGCGATGCGAAAATCGGCGGTCAGGGGAATATGGCTTGGACAGACGAGATCGCAGCACCCGCATTCGATACAGTCCGTCAGCCCATAAGAACGCAGGCGCTTTTCGTCGTCAGCGCACGCGTACCAGAACAGCTGTTGCGGCAACAGCTGCACCGGACAGACCGCGGCGCACTCGCCGCAGCGGATGCACGGCATTTCCGGCCCTGGCGTGGGGATATCGGACAGCACGAGAATGCAGTTCGTGGCCTTGACCACCGGCACGCGATCCGTCGATACCGATCGGCCCGTCATCGGTCCACCGATGACGAGATGCCTGGCCTGGTCGGTGTAGCCGCCGGCAAACTCGACGACATCGGCAACCGTCGTGCCGATACGAACGACAACGTTCGTCGGCTGCGCGACACCGTCGCCCGTCACCGTCGTGACGCGCGAGATCAGCGGTTCGTGATTGACGATCCAGTCGTAAATCGCGACAGCGGTGCCGACGTTCTGCACCAGGCAGCCGACGTCAGACGGCAGGCCGCCGCTCGGGACCTCACGATTCGTCACTAGCTGTACGAGTTGGTCCTCACCCCCCGACGGGTAGATCGTCGGCACCTGCTTGAGGATGATTCGCGTGTCACCGATTTCGTTGGCGGCTTCCTCGAGCCGGTGCAGTGCTTCCGGTTTGTCACTCTCGACAACGACGTAAGCAACGTTCAGGCCAAGCGCCTGCATCAGGATCTGCGCGCCGCCAATAACCTCGTGTGGCCGGTCTCGCATCAACATGTCGTCGCAGCTGATATACGGTTCGCACTCGACGCCGTTCAGGATCAGGTAGTCGAGATCGCAGGTATTCGCCTGTACCAGCTTCTGTGCGGTCGGGAAGACGGCGCCGCCCAGCCCCACAATGCCACCCTGCAAAATCATGTCTGCAAGCTGTTGCTGTGTCAGTGAGGCGATTTCAGGTGACGGCTCCGAACGCTGTATCGCTTCGTCCTTGCCGTCGGTTTCGATAACGATGCACGGCGCCTTGTCGCCATAACGCCGCGAAATCGGCCACGGCTCAATGGCGACCACCTTGCCGGACGACGACGCATGGACCGGGGCGCCAAGCGTGCCGTCCTGCTCGGCAACGAGCTGGCCCTTCAACACGCGCTCGCCGATTCCCACGACCGGATGCGCAGGCTCGCCGACATGCTGGGCCAAAGGCAGAATCAGTTGCGGCGGCACCGGGATACGCTGCAGCGGGTTCGCCGTTGCCTCCTCCTTGCGGCCGTCGAGTCGCAGCCCACCGTGCAGCTTGCCGAGGTCGTAAGTCGGCGCGCTCATGCAACCGCCTTGAGGCTGATGCAGTCAACAGGGCACGGCGCCAGGCAAAGCTCGCAGCCGGTACATTCGCTTTCGATGACCGTGTGCATCAGCTGGTGCGCACCGACAATGGCATCGACGGGACACGCATTGCGGCAGTGGGTGCAGCCGATGCACAGCGACTCGTCGATAACGGCGACCGAGAGAGTGTCGGGTTGTGGCGCGGTCAGTGGAACAACATCGCGCCCGAGCAGTGCCGCAAGATTGCGAACGGTCATGTCGCCGCCCGGCGGGCAGAGGTTGATCGGCGCGCCGTCATTGACAATGGCCTCGGCGTACGGCCGGCAGCCGGGGTAGCCGCACTGCGCGCACTGCGTTTGCGGCAGCAGTGCGTTGATCTCGTCGGCGAGTTCGGCCTCGCCCGCCGGCAGCCGACGAGACGCATAGCTGAGGGCGAGACCGGCGCACAGCGCCAGCAGCGCAATCGTCAGTACCGCGATCGAGACAGACGCGACGGTAATCACGGCCGTGCCATGCCGACGAACCCCATGAAGGCCAGCGACATAATGCCGGCGGTCATCAGCGCGATCGCCGTGCCGCGAAACGGCGCCGGGATGTCCGCAGCCTCGATGCGCTCGCGAATGGCGGAAAACAGCACCAGCACGATGGCAAACCCGCCGGCCGCACCGAGGCCGAAAAACACCGACTCGACAAAGTTGTTGGCCTGCTGAACGTTGATAAGCGCGACGCCAAGCACGGCACAGTTCGTTGCGATCAACGGAATATAGATGCCGAGTACCTGGTCGAGGAGTGGACTTAGCCTGCGCACCATGATCTCGGTGAACTGTACGCTCGCGGCGATGACAAGGATGAAGCTGACGGTCCGCAAATATTGAAGATTCAGCGGCACCAGCAGATATTCGTGCAGCAGGTAGGCCGAGGCGGACGACAATGTCAGTACGAACGCGGTTGCGAGCGACATGCCGGCCGCTGCTTCCAGGTTTCTCGAGACACCCATAAAGGGGCAGAGCCCGAGAAAGCGCGTCAACACAAAATTGTTGACGAACACCGTCGCGATCAGGATGACGAATATTTCAGACATTGTTGTGCCGCATGACCTGGCCTTATTGTAGAGGGTCGTGCGGCCGTCGTCCCGGCTTACTTGATGCGCATCCCGGGCATCGCGCCGTCATCCGGTGACAGCAGGAAAATGTCCTCGCCGCCCGGGCCGGCCGCGAGCACCATGCCCTCCGAGATACCGAATCGCATTTTTCGTGGCGCGAGATTGGCGACGACGACGACATGGCGGCCAACGAGGCTTTCAGGCTCATAGGCTGCCTTGATTCCGGCAAATACCTGGCGCGACGAATCACCGAGATCCAGCGTCAGGGCCAGCAATTTGTCGGCGCCATCGACCGGCTCGGCGTTCGCAATCCGCGCGACGCGCAGGTCGACCTTCATGAAATCGTCGATGCTGATTGTACTGTCGTCGGCATCGGCATCGGAGGTGGGTGTCGATTGGCGGGATTTATCGATCATCTGGTCGACCTTGTCCTTTTCGATGCGTGTCAGCAACGGCCGAAACGCGTTGATCGTCTTGCCGAGGAGCGGGCGCGATGCATCGTTCCAGTGCCAGTCGTCCTCACCGAGGAACTCCGCGGCACGGCCGGCCACGTCGGGCAGCACCGGCGCCAGGTAGATCATCAGGCTGCGAAACAGGTTGATGCCCTGCGTGCAAATGCCCTGGACCGCATCGCGGTTGCCGGCGTCCTTGATCATCACCCAGGGTTTGTTGTCGTCGATATAGCGGTTTGCGCGGTCGGCGAACTGCATGATGCACCGCATCGCCTTGGAAAACTCCCGGCCCTCGTAGAAGGCCGCGATTTCATTGGATGCCGACGCCAGTTCGTCGAACAGTGCGGGGTCCGGCAGGGACGACGCGAGTGCACCGCCGAACTGCTTGTTGATGAAGCCCGCACAGCGACTGGCAATGTTGACCAGCTTGCCGACCAGATCGCTGTTGACACGGGCGATGAAGTCGTCGAGGTTGAGGTCGATATCCTCGATCGTCGGCCCCAATTTCGCCGCGTAGTAATAGCGCAGGTAGCTCGGATCCAGGTGATCGAGGTAGGTACGTGCCCGGATGAAGGTGCCGCGCGACTTCGACATCTTGTGGCCGTTGATGGTCAGGAATCCATGGGCAAATACGCTGGTCGGCGTCCGGAAACCTGCGCCCTCGAGCACGGCGGGCCAGAACAGCGTGTGGAAATACATGATGTCCTTGCCGATGAAGTGATAAACCTCGGTGTCGTGCCCGGGCCGCCAGTACTCGTCGAAATCGAGGTCAGGGCGACGGTCGCACAGGTTCTTAAAGCTGGCCGGGTAGCCGACCGGGGCATCGAGCCACACATAAAAGTATTTGTTGTCGCTGTTCGGAATACGGAAGCCGAAGTACGGTGCGTCCCGAGAGATGTCCCAGTCCCGCAGGCCGGCGTCGAACCACTCCTCGAGCTTGGCCAGGACGTTGCGGTCGAGTTGCGCTTGCTGCATCCAGCGCCGCAGATGGTCTTCGTAGTTGCCGAGACGGAAGAAGTAATGCTCCGAGGAGCGCGTGACCGGGGCTGTGCCGGACACGACCGAGACCGCATCGATCAGGTCACCGGGGGAGTAGGTCGCGCCGCACACCTCGCAGGAGTCGCCGTACTGATCAGGGCTCTTACACCGCGGGCAGGTGCCGCGTACGAATCGGTCCGGCAGGAACATGCCTTCTTTTTCGTCGTAGGCCTGTTCGATCGACTGCGTATAAATGTCGCCGCGTTCCCGCAGCGCCTCATACATTTCGACCGTCAGCGCTTCGTTCTCGGGCGAATGCGTCGTGTGGTAGTTGTCGAAGTCGACGCCGAAATCGCGAAAATCACGGACAAACTCCGCGCTGACCTTTTCGGTCAATTGTTCCGGCGTTATGCCGAGCTCGCGCGCTTTCAGCATGATCGGTGTACCGTGCGCGTCGCTGGCACAGACGTAGATGCAGCTGTGTCCGCGCAGCTTCTGGAATCGCACCCAGATATCGGTCTGCAGGTATTCGACGAGATGGCCCATATGCAGCGAACCGTTCGCATACGGCAGCGCGCTGGTCACGAGGATTTTTCGGGATTTATCGCTCATCGAAGGGGTGGCGGCTTAGAAAGGCGGCGATTATGCCATCTTTGGGGCCGCGCCACGGCAACAACGTGCCTCAATTACTCCTCGTTGAGGTAGCGTTCGAACTTCGACTTGTTGTTCGCCTGCAGGTACGCGTCCTCGCCCCTGATGCGCCCCTTGCGTACGAGATCCTCCAGCGCCCAGTCCATCGACTGCATGCCGAGACTGCCGCCGGATTGCATCGCGGTTTCCAGCTGGTCCAGCTTGCCCTGGCGGATAAGGTTCGCAACTGCGGACGTGTTGATCAGTATTTCGAGAGCAGCGACACGCCCCGGCTTGCCTTTCGTCGGCAACAGCTGCTGAGAGATGACGCCACGCAGGCTGGTCGAAATCATCGTGCGGATATGGCTCTGCTTGTCGGCCGGGAACGAGTTTACGATCCGGTCGACCGTCTGCGCCGCACCATTGGTATGCAGCGTTCCCATGACGAGTATGCCCATCTCCGCGGCAGTCACTGCGATACTGATGGTCTCGAGGTCGCGCATTTCACCCACGAGAATGACGTCCGGATCCTCGCGCAACGCGGAGTGCAGGGCGGCGGCAAAGCCCTCGCTGTGAACGCCGACCTCCCGCTGGCTGATCAGGCAGCCTTTCGCCTGGTGCACAAACTCGACCGGGTCTTCGATCGTCAGGATGTGGCCCTTGAGGCGCTTGTTCATCGCATCGATCATGGCAGCCAGCGTCGTCGACTTGCCGGAGCCGGTCTTGCCGGTCACGAGTATCATGCCTTGGGTATGCCGGCACAACTCATGCACGACCTTCGGCATTTCGAGATCTTCGAGTGTGAGCGCCTGTGACGGAATCGCGCGGAAAACCGCGCCGATGCCGTTCAGGTGCCGGAACACGTTGACGCGGAAGCGCGACACCTCCGGAATCTCGTACGCAAAATCGGCGGCATCGTCTTCGTCGAAATCGCGCTTCGTTGTGCCGTCCATGATTTCCAGCATGCATTCGTGAACGTGCTCGACCGAGAGACGGTCATCCACCAACGTTTTCAGCTCGCCGTGCACGCGGGCCCGTACCGGGTCCCCGGACAGAAAGTGCAGGTCCGATGCGCTCTCCTTGAGCGCGGCTGTTAGATACTGGTCGATTTGCGGCATCGTCTCAGGCGCCTTTGCCGCCGCCAATCTCAAGTGTTGGCAGCATTCCGGTGTCGGTGACGAAGCGCTGAAACTTCTTCTTGTCGTTGGAAAAACGATACGCATCGTCGGGATCGACCTGTTTCGCGTTGATCGCTTCGAGCAGCGCGCTGTCGAGCAACTGCATACCGACGTCTTTGCCCATCTGCATCTGCGAAGCGATCTGGTGCGTCTGGTCCGTCGTAATCAGCTTCGCAATCGCGCGGGAGTTGACGAGAATTTCGAGAATTGCACGCCGTCCTCGCCCATCCGGCGTCTTGACGAGCACCTGGGTGATTACGGCTTTGAGACTCATTGCAAGAAACGATTTCGTTTGTTCGCGTAACTCACCCGGCAGAGCATCGACGATGCGGTCGATCGTCTTGACGGCACTGGTTGTATGCAGCGTACCGAGTACGAGGTGGCCGGTTTCCGCCGCCGTCATTGCCATCATGATGGTTTCCGCGTCGCGCAGCTCGCCGACCAGGATGACGTCGGGATCCTCGCGCATCGCCGAGCGTACGCCGTCGGCGAAGCTCCTGACGTGCGTGCCGACTTCGCGCTGGATGATCTGGCTTTTCTTGCTCGGGTGCACGAACTCGATCGGGTCCTCGAGGCTGATAATGTTCAGTGCCCGACTCTGGTTCAGGTGGTCGATCATCGCCGCGAGCGTCGTCGATTTACCGGTGCCGGTCGAGCCGGTGACCAGCACCATGCCCTGATGGTAATCGCAGAACTTCGACAGGATCGGCGGTACCTTGAGCTCGTCGAGCGTTGGCACGTTGCCGGGAATGTAGCGGAACACGGCGCCAATGCCGGTGACCTTGCGGAACACATTGACGCGGAAGCGGCCGCCTTCGTCGGCGACATAAGAGAAATCGAGATCGTGGCCTGCCTCGAGCTGCCCGTGCTGTTTTTTCGTAAGAATTTCAATGATATAGGTTTCAAGTTCCGTGTCCGACAGCTGTCGGAACTTGATCGGCATCAGGTCGCCGTTCATGCGTAACATTGGCGGGATGCCGACCGCGAGGTGAATGTCAGAGCAGCCTTGCGCGAGGCCGAGCTTCAGGAATGCATCAATTCTAGCCATGGCCGCAGTTTATCCTATTGCTGCAGCTTTACCGCATCGAGCGCTTCGGTCAGTTCCGCCATCGACTGGTAACGCTTGGTCTTGTCGACCGACATGGCCTTGCCGATGATTTTGGCAAGGGCAGGCGGCAAATCCTTGTTGATCTCTTCGGCGGCTTTCGCCTTGCCCTGTACGTGCTGATACATGACCGACATGTGGTCGCCTCGGCTGTAGGGCGGGATGCCGGTCGCCATTTCGTACATGATGACGCCGACGCTGTAAACGTCCGCCGTCTCGTCGACCTTCTTGCCGAGAATCTGCTCAGGCGCCATGTATTTGGGAGAGCCGATGACATAGCCGGTCTTCGTCAACTGGGTGTCGCCGCTCGACGCCGCTGCAGCAACGCCGAAATCCACGATCTTCAGCAGACCTTCATCGTTGACGAGAATGTTGGCCGGCTTGAGGTCGCGGTGAATCACGCCTGCCTGGTGCGCGACGGCCATGCCGGTGGCAATGTCACGCGAGAATTGCAGCACCTTTTCGACCGACATCGGCTTGCTGTCGGGAATCTCGCCGGACAACGTGTGTGACGGGAAATACTCCATTGAAATTGCATAGCAGCCCTGCAAATACAGGAAGTCGTAAATACGAATGACATTGCGATGCGTGATCTTGCGTGAATAGCGCAGCTCGTGCACGAAGCGCTTCATCATTTCCTCGTCCGACGACACGTTCGGGTTCAGGAACTTGAGTATCAGGCGCTCGTCGACGACTTCGTCTTCCATTAGCAGCACGGTGCCGAAAGCGCCCTTACCGATCTTCTCGATGAACTTGTAGCGACCATCGATAACGTCGCCGGGCTGTAGCGTGGATATATCGAGCACCGGTGCGGCCATCGGCGCTTTCGTCGGATCCTTTTGCGCCTCCTCGTCGAGGTCTGTGACCTGGCTGGAGCCCTTGGCTTGCTTGAGCAGCTTCTCGAGATCTTCGTCGTCGAGCAGCATCGTCTTCGTGTTCGCCGCGATTTTCTCGGCGCGGACGTTTTCCTCGAGGACGGTGCGCGAAAAGCGCGCGTCGAGATCCTTGAGCGCCCCGTCGGCGATATTGATGATCGTGTTGTCGTCGACCTGGCGAATTTTCTGCAATACGCCGCGGATCGTATCGGCATGCGACTGGTCGGCGAGGCTCGCCAGCGCCTTGATGGCCTCGACCTGGACCTCGCGTTCGGAGCGATTCAGCATCGGCACGATCTTTGTGATGTGCTTTGACGAGCCCAACTTGCCGAGCGCGCGAATAATCACGGTGTCGGTCTTTGGATTCTGGCCGAGCATGGTCTCGAGTTTCGGCAGGGCTTTCGGGCTGCCGATCTGGGCGAGCGCGTCGATGGCGCGTTCGCGCACCCACCAGTCATCGTCGTCGGTTGCCTCGATCAGGTGATCGACGGCGCGCTCGTCCTTCATCGAGTTCAATATCTCGATCGCCGAGCGACGAATTTCCTCGTCTTTATCCTTGATCAGCGCGACGACGGCATCGACGACCTTCGGGCCACCGATCTCCGAGAGCGCGTCGCCGGCCCGCGACCGCACCCACCAGTCGTCGTCTTTCATGACACTCAGCAAATCCTTGACCGAATCCACTGTCCCGATTTCGTTGAGGACTTCGACCGCGGAGCGCCGCGCATACTCGGATTCGTCCTTCAGCGCGTCAGTCAGGTATTGCACCGTGTCCGGATGATTGATCTGGACCATCATGTCGACGGCCTTGCTCTGCACGTCGAGGTCCGGGTCCTGGAGCAGCTTGCTGACCGCGGCGACATTGACGTTTCCGGTGCGATTGGCGAGCGCGCTCAGCGCCGCGCTGCGGACCATTTTGTTCGGGTCCTTCAGCTGTATCTCGAGCGCCTGGTTGATTTCCGGCTTGTCGAACTTGCCGAGCAGGCTGATCAGGTGAATCTTGATGATCGGGTCTTTGCCGCCCATGCGGGCAACGAGGTCCGGGACCATTTCCGGCCTGATAATTTCCTCGATGATCTTGAAGACCGCTGCTTTTTCCTTGGTGTCGAGTTCGTAAGCGCGCTGCAACAGTTCATGCACGGACAGGTCCTGCTTGTGTACGCGCAGGATCTCGATCAGCGCCGGCTTCGATACTTCGGCGTCCTCGAAAAATTCGAGTAGCGCGTTCGCGTTATAGTCCGTCGACCCCGATAGCGCCCATGCCGTTCCCTTGACGACGCGCTCATTACCGTCGGCGAGACCTTCCTTGTATTGGTGCAGTGTCTTGTCGTTGACGAGCGCGGTCAGGATGTCGACGAACATCATCGTGTGGGACTTGTCGGACAACGCCAGCGCGTCTATCAATTTCGGGATGACCTTCGGGCCCGATTTTTTCAGACGCCCGACCAGGTTCATGGCTTTCGCCGATGTCGGATCGGCCTCTGCCATCAATGCATTGATTTGCTGGTCGGCCCGGAAGCCGCCGAGGAGACCCACGCTCAGCTCTCCCCCGACCCATTGGACAGGACGGCGTGCGCACGGGCGGCCAGTATCGCTGGCGGCTTCCCTGCACCCGGTGTGCGTCCTGTTGCCTGATTCTTAAGGTCCAATCGCTTTGCTCGTGCCCAAACGCGGCCGGCCTCACACGCTAAACGCGTGGCCGGCGACACATTCCTCCAATGACCAGATGCGGCATTATGCCACATCGCTTTCTCGCACAAACCGCGCGACCCCTTGATTTGCGGGGCCTTCGGCCGTTTATGCAGCCGGTCGCAGCAACCCTTGGGTTTGCGCCCGGCTTCGTTACAATGTGCGCCCGCTGGTCCCGGTTTCCCGGGACCGGTGCCGAGAATTTTACCTAACGTGAGAGCCCGAACTGTGACGCCGTCAACAGAATCAGAGGTCAATAAGCTCCTGAAATCCATCGAGTTACCGATGGTCGGCAAGGCGCTTGGTGAGGTTGCGCGGATTCATGACCTTGCCGTAACTGACGTGCGCATTCGCGCCGGCGTCGAGTTCGACTTAGCGCTCGAGCGCGCGCACGACGACATTGCGAGACTCGTTGCAGACCAGGTGAGGGCGGCCTGCGGCATCGACGACGTCGAGATCGCGCTGTCGACAAAAATTGTCGCCCACGGCGTGCAGCGCAACCTGAAGCCGCTGGCGAATGTCCGCAACGTCGTCGCCGTCGCGTCCGGCAAAGGGGGTGTCGGCAAGTCGACGGTCGCCGTCAACCTGGCGCTGGCACTGGTCGCCGACGGCGCGCGCACGGGGCTGCTCGATGCGGACATCTACGGGCCCAGCCAGCCGAACATGCTCGGGCTCGTCGGTCGGAAACCGGTCAGCCACGACGGCAAGACGATGCAGCCGCTGGAAGCGCACGGGCTGCAGGTCATGTCGATCGGTTTCCTGATCGATCCCGATCAGCCCATGGTCTGGCGCGGGCCGATGGTGACGTCGGCGCTGAACCAGCTGTTGCACCAGACCGAGTGGAACGACCTGGACTACCTGATTGTCGACATGCCGCCGGGCACCGGCGATATCCAGCTGACGCTGTCACAGCAGGTGCCGGTCTCCGGCGCCGTCATCGTCACGACGCCGCAGGACATTGCCGCGATCGATGCCCGCAAGGGCCTCGCGATGTTCCGCAAAGTCGCGATCCCGGTGCTCGGCGTCATCGAAAACATGAGCACGCACCGTTGTGGTGCTTGCGGGCACGAGGAAGCTATTTTCGGCGCCGGCGGGGCGCAAAAAATGGTGCAGGACTTCGACGTCGCGCTACTGGGCCAGCTGCCGCTCGACGGACGCATCCGCGAGCAAACCGATTCAGGCTGTCCGACCGTCGTCGCCGATCCCGGCGGCGACGCCGCCATCGCGTATGTCTCTGCGGCGCGGCGCATGACCGCCGAGCTTGCGACCCGCGGCAAGGACTACGCATCGAAGTTTCCGAAAATCGTCGTCGAGGAGTCCTGATGAGCATCAAGTCGGACCGCTGGATCCGTGAGATGGCGACGAAGTACGGCATGCTGGATCCTTTCGAACCGGGCCAGGTGCGCGAAGTCGATGGGCGCCGAATCGTGTCCTACGGCACGTCGAGCTACGGCTACGACGTGCGCTGCTCCGATGAATTCAAGATCTTTACGAACATTAATTCGGCTATTGTCGACCCGAAAGCCTTCGACGAGACGAGTTTCGTCGACCTCAAGAGCGATGTTTGCGTAATCCCGCCAAACTCGTTTGCGCTCGCGCGCACCGTCGAATATTTCCGGATACCCCGCAAGGTGCTGACGATATGCCTCGGGAAGTCGACCTACGCTCGCTGCGGCATTATCGTCAACGTCACCCCGCTGGAGCCCGAATGGGAAGGGCACGTGACGCTCGAATTTTCGAATACGACGCCGCTGCCGGCAAAAATTTACGCGAACGAGGGTGTCGCGCAGATGCTGTTCCTCGAGTCCGACGAGGAATGCGAGACCTCTTATGCCGACCGCGGCGGCAAATACCAGGGGCAGCGGGGCGTCACGTTACCCAGGGCCTGAGCAGCTCAGGTGTCCCGCAAAATCAATTCGGTGCGTATTCGCGCCGAATTCGGCGTTTCCCCGTCGAGTATGCGCATTAGTTTCGCGGCCAGGCGTTCGCCGGCCTGGTGCGTGTCCTGACGGATCGTTGTTATCGGTGGGCTGAAGTATTGCGCTGAAGGAATGTCGTTGTAACCGACGACGGAAATCTCGCGCGGCACGTCGATGCCGCTGTCCCGAAAGGCGGCGATAAATGCCATTGCCGCGGTATCGCTGTAGAGAAATACCGCATCAGGCCGCTCGTCGACGACGTCGAGGAAACGAATGGCGGCGTCGTAGGCCGATTCGTAACGCAGGTCGTTAAGCTGCAGCTGGTCGACGGATTCGACCTGCGGGCTTTCCGACAACATGTCCCGTAAGCCCTCCCAGCGCTGCCGGAATTCGCGAAATGACGTGTCGCCAACGAACAGGACTCGGCGCCGCTCGCGATCGAGGAAATACTGGGCGGCGAGCTGCCCGCCCAAGTAGTTGTCGCTGCCGACGACGCAGTAGTTCGAGTCCTCGGCTGCGGCGCCCCAGACGACGATCGGCGCGCCGCTCTGTGCGAAGGCGTTCAGCATGTCCTCGCGATGACCCTGACCGAGAATGATGAAGCCGTCGGCCGAGCGCGCTTTCAGGATCTGCTGGAACGCGATCGAGTCGTTATGGTTCGGCGCACACAGCAGCAGGTCCTGGTTGTGGTCACCGAGCGCTTCCGAGACGCCGGCCAGCAGGTCGTACATGAACGGGTCCGAGATATGCCGCTGGCGGTGCGAATCGAAATCCATCGAGACCGCGATCGTGTTGGTGCGCTTGTGCCGCAGCTTTTGCGCGTTGCGATTGACGGTGTAGCCGTGGCGTCGCGCGACAGCGAGCACGTGCGAGCGGGTGGCCTCGTTGACCAGCGGGCTGTTGCTGAGCGCGCGCGATACCGTGGGTTTCGAGACATTCGCGAGGCGCGCAATATCGGCCATCGTCATCGCCGGTTTTTCGCTGTCTGCCAACATTCTGCCCCGTCACGGTTTCCGCGACTATAGCGAGCCTGAAATCAATTGCAAGACGATTGAAACCGATTTCATTTCGCGCTAGATTGACTTCGTCACATCCAATGAAATGCATTGCAGGGGGATACAATGTTGCGCAAAATCAATTATTTATCGGTCCGCGCCTGCGCGCTGGCCGGCTTCGGGAGCGCGCTCGCACTCGCAAGCGCTCCGGCCGGGGCGCAAGACGACGAACCCATCGAGGAGATCATCACGACCGGTACCGCCGGCGGCGCCGAGCTGCGCAAATTCGACGCGAGCTTCGCGATCACGACGATGAGCGACCAGGACATCAACGAGTATTCGCCGCAAAGCACGGCCGACCTTTTGAAGCTCGTGCCCGGCGTATGGTCGGAAAGTTCGGGCGGCGTGTCCGGCGCGAACGTGTTCGTGCGCGGATTCCCGGGCGGTGGCGACGCGCCGTTCTACTCACTGCAGGTCAACGGGGCCCCGGTTTTCCCGCCGCCGACGCTGTCGTTTCTCGAAAACACGACGCTGTTTAGAATCGACGAGACGGTGCTTCGAGTCGAGGCGCTGCGCGGCGGCCCGAACCCGGTGTTCTCGAACGGCCAGCCCGGCCTGACGACGAACTTCATTCTCCGCGAAGGCGGTGAAGACACCGAGGGCATGGTCAAGTACACGACGTCGGACTACGATCTGCGGCGGTTCGACGGCTACCTGAGTGGCCAGCTTGCCGACGAGTTCTACTACATGATCGGCGGCTACCTGACGAGTTCGCCCGGCATTCGCGACGCCGGATTCAACTCCGACGAAGGCAACCAGATCACCGTCAACCTGACGAAGGACCTCGACAACGGCTCGATCAATGTCTTTCATCGCCAAACCGACGATCACGGACAGTGGTACCTGCCCGTTGCATTGAACGTGCCTGGCGTTGACGCCGAATACAGCCAGCTCGGCACGCTGAACCGGCAGCGTCGGATTCTGTTCGCAAATAATTTCGGCGACCCGGCGTTTCCCGATCCCGGCGAGAAAACCGTCAATCTCGGCGAAGGCCGCGGCTGGGACGGCTCGATGACCGGGGGCTCCATTGTTCTCGACGTCACCGATGACTGGGAACTGACGGATCGCTTCAGCTACACGAACGGTGATGCCGATACGCTCGGTCTCGTGCCGCAGGGCGGAGCCGTGCAGATCGGTGATCTGCGTGCGGACCCGACGCTGGATCCGGCGGCCGTCATCGTTGGGCCGATCACCGGCTCGGTCAGCGGCCGTGCAATCGCCGACTCGGAATACATTCAACAGTTCGGTGCATGGGAAGTGCGCAAGGACATCGAAGCATTCTCCAACGACATCAGTATCGCGAGGCCCTGGGATCGCGGCAAGGCGACGTTTGGTTTTTACACGGCTAACGCATCGACCGAGGAATTTTGGTCGCTCGGCAACCATAAATACGAAGTCGTGCAGGTTGGTGGCGAAGTGGTTACCGGCATCGAATGCAACGATGATCCGACGATAGACAGCTGTACCTGGAATTACGATATCGATGCCACCGGCGATGCGACCACTACGGCACTTTATGCCGCAGTGACGTTCGACGCATCGGATTACTGGACTTTCGACATTGGTGTCCGCGCGGAAAACCACCAGGTGAATTACAGCGTTGACGAAGGACTCGATGGCGGCGTAGACCTCGCGGTTGATTTCGACGAGTCGGAGTTTTCGTGGACCGCCGCTGCGAATTTCCTGATCAATGATTCGATGAGTGCATTCGGCCGCATTAACAGTGGCAGCAAGATGCCGTACTTCGACGATTTTCGTGACAACCGGGGCGCGTTCAACAGCGGCAACGATTTGATCCAGGAGGTCGACCAGTATGAACTCGGCTTCAAGTGGGTCACGGACTATGTGTCGCTGTACGCGACCGGTTTCTACACGGAAGTCGATCCGACGTTTTTCGTTGCACTGGCCGGCGCCGGTGCCGTTATCCAGACGCAGGAATCGACCGGTGTCGAAGTCGACGCAGTCTGGGAATCTGACACCGGGTTTTCGATATCACTGAATGCCACGATACAGGATACAGAAATCGTCAGCGGGCCGAATGACGGCAACGAGACGCAGCGTCAGCCCGGCTGGCAACTGCGATTGACGCCGCGTTACGCGTTTGATGCCGGCACCATTACGGGTACCGTTTACGGCACGCTGAGCGCGGTCGACGATCGCTGGGGCGAGCCCGAAAACGTCAACCGGCTCGAGGGCTACGAAAAGCTCGACCTCGGCGTGATTCTGCGCGTGAATGAGGCGTTTATCGTGCAGCTGTCGGCAGACAACATTACTGACGAAGATGCTCTTACCGAGAGCGATCCACGCACGATTGCGGCCCCGAACGGCCGCTATATCATGCCGCGGACGTTCCAATTCAGTATCGGCTACGAGTTCTGATTTGCAGGACAAAATACGCGGCGAAGCATCGTCAGGTATGCTTCGTCGCGAATTTGCCGTGCCGATGCGGCGGCAACCGACAATAATCGGATCGACGTGATGAATCACACGGTAGTCAAGCTGTCGCTGTTCATTAACTATTTCGTTTTCGCAATTTTGCTGAACAGCGTTGGTACTGTAATTCTGCAGGTGCAGAATACCTATGGCGTCTCGGAGTCGGCGGCCAGCCTCCTCGAGGCATTCAAGGACCTGCCGATCGCGATCACGTCGTTTCTCGTCGCTTCGTTCATTGCCCGGATCGGCTACAAGCGCGCGATGCTCGCGGCGCTCGGTTTCATCACGCTGATGAGCCTCGCGATGCCGCAGCTGCCGGCATTCTGGATGGCCAAGGCGATGTTCGCGGCGACCGGCGTCGGCTTTGCATTGATCAAGGTGTCCGTCCTCGCGACGCTCGGTCTCGTGACGTCGAACCGGAAACAGCACGCGAGTCTGATGAACTTCCTCGAGTCGTTCTTCATGGTCGGCGTACTGTCCGGCTATTTCATCTTCAGCGCCTTCGTCGACGACGCCGACGCGACGTCGACGGCATGGCTGCAGGTTTACTACTTGCTGGCCGTGCTCTCGGGGCTTGCGTTCCTGCTGTTGTGGGGTGCCAGGCTCGACGAATCGAAACTCGAGCCCGAGGAATCGCTTCCGTTGCGCGACGAGTTCGTCGGCATGCTCGCGCTGTGTTTACGCCCGCTGGTGCTGGTATTCATCGCCAGCGCGTTCCTCTATGTGCTCATCGAGCAAAGCATCATGTCGTGGTTGCCGACGTTCAACAGCCGCATACTGAACCTGTCGCCGTCGCTGAGCATACAGATGGCCAGCATACTGGCGGCGTCAATTGCGCTCGGGCGATTCACCGCCGGTGTCGCGCTGCGATTTTTCGATTGGCTGCGAGTCTTGCTCGTCGGTCTCGGTGCCGCTGCTCTGCTGGTCGTGCTGACCTTGCCGATGGCGGCAGGCGGCGACGCAACGCCCGTCATGCACTGGAGCGATGCATCGCTGGCGGCATTCCTGTTTCCGATGATCGGTTTTTTCATTTCGCCGGTCTATCCGGCGATCAATTCGGTCATCCTGTCGGCATTGCCGGCACGTCAGCACGGACCGATGGCCGGGCTCATCGTTGTCTTCTCGGCGCTCGGCGGGACCTCCGGATCGCTGATTACCGGCAACCTGTTTGAACACTTCGGTGGCCAGACAGCGTTTTATTTCTCGCTGATACCGATCGCCGTCATCGTCCTTACTCTGTTCGCCTTCAAGCGCCTCAGTGACAGCCAGCAGGCATTGCGGCAAGCCGCATGACGTGGACGAGGACACCGCGCGAGGCGTATCCGGAGCTGTTCCGGGCCGTACAGTCCCGCCACGTCTTCGACGATTCGAAAACTTTTGTAGACGCAATACCCCTGGCACCGGTCGCAAGCATCAATCGGGCATACGAAAGTGAGTGCGGCAATAGTGAATTCGACGTCGAAAAATTCGTGCTGCAACATTTCGAATTGCCGGCCGCGCCGGATACTTCGCCTGGCGGTGCTTCCGGAGTTCCGATCAAGGAGCATGTCGAGGCCCTGTGGGGCATGCTGACCCGGGATGCCGACGAGCGCAGCGACAACTCGTCGCTGATCCCGCTGCCGAAGCCGTACGTCGTCCCCGGCGGTCGATTTCGGGAAATCTATTACTGGGACAGCTACTTCACAATGCTCGGGCTTGCGACCTCCGGGCACGTCGACCGGGTGCAGGACATGGTGGACAATTTTGCCTACCTGATCGACGAGATCGGTTTCGTACCGAACGGTAACCGCAGCTATTATTGTTCCCGCTCGCAGCCGCCGTATTTCGCGTTGATGGTCGAGTTGCTGAGCGAGCTGCGCAACGACGACCAGCTGTGCGTCAAGTACCAGTCGCAGCTGCTTGGGGAGCACGAGTTCTGGATGTCGGGCGCCGCCGAGCTCCGGGATGCAGGAACCGCGCATCGGCGCGTCGTGCAAACCGAGCGGGGTGTGCTCAACCGATACTGGGATGACGATGCGGCGCCGCGGCAGGAGAGCTTTGCCGAGGATGTCGCATTGGCTTCGCAGAGCGGGCGCCCGGCTGAAGCACTGTATCGTGATCTGCGCGCCGCCTGCGAGTCGGGCTGGGACTTCAGCTCGCGCTGGCTCGACGAATCGCGGTCTCTACAGAGCATTCGCACGACCGAAATAGTACCGGTTGACCTGAATACGCTGATGCTGCATCTCGAGCGGCGCATCGCGCGTAATTTCGAAATGCTCGGCGATTCGTCAGGCGCGAGGCAATTTGACGACAAGGCGGACCAACGCGAAGAAATCCTGACAACGCTGTTCTTCGATGAGCGAAGCGGCATGTTTGTCGATCTACTGTTACCGCAGCTTTCGCCATCCTGCGTGTATTCGCTGGCGGGGGCTTACCCGATGTTTTTCGGCATCGCCACCGAGGGCCAGGCTGCCAGCATGGCGCGGCACCTCAGCGAGGAATTCCTGCTGCCCGGCGGCTGGGTGACGACGCTGGTCAACACCGGCCAGCAGTGGGATGCGCCGAACGGCTGGGCACCGCTGCAGTGGATCACTTACGTTGCGTTGCGCCGATACGGATTCGACGCCATAGCGCGTGACGGCGCGAGTCGCTGGCTCCGCAATAATCGCAAGACGTTCGAGGCAACCGGAAGGCTGCTCGAAAAGTACGATGTCGAGTCGATCGGCAATGCCGGCGGAGGCGGCGAATACGACGTGCAGGACGGTTTTGGGTGGACCAATGGCGTGCTGTTGCGGCTGATGCAGGAACTCGTCAAAAATCCTCGATGACCGGCTCGTCCAGCCGCACACCATCCAGCCAGGCAGCGCCATGCCGGTATTCGATGCGGCCCGTGGCAAACCACTGCGCCGCCTTCGGGTAAATACGGTGTTCCAGTTGCTGCACGCGCGACTGCAGCGACGCCGGAGAATCTGCAGCATCGATCTCGAGACGGCCGGCCAGTACGCGCGGGCCGCCGTCCAATTCGTCGGTGACGAAATGCACGGTGCTGCCATGATGAGTGTCGCCTGCGGCGATCGCGCGGGCATGCGTGTCGAGGCCCGGATACTTCGGCAGCAATGCGGGATGGATGTTCAGGATGCGGCCCTCGAAATGTCTGACGAACCAGGGACTCAGGATGCGCATGAAGCCGGCCAGAACGAGCAGGTCAGGTCGATAGCGTTCAAGCCCGGCGGCCAGTGCACGATCAAACGTCTCGCGGTCGTCAAAGTCGCGGTGAGAGATGCACAGCGTGTCGATGCCGGCCGTGACGGCCCGCTGCAGCCCGAACGCATCCGCGCGGTTGGACGCCACGGCGACGAGATCGGCGTCCAGTTCGCCGCGTGCGTGGCGGTCGACGAATGCCTGCAGGTTGGTGCCCGATCCGGATATCAGGATCGCGACGCGGCAGCGCCCGGCGTCGGCGGCCGACGTCAACGATAGTCGACGTCGCCGCTGCCGGCGACGATCTTGCCGAGGCGAAAGGCTGATTCGCCGTGCGACTCGAGGACGTCGATCGCGGCGGTGACATCCTGTTCATCGACGACGATGACCATACCGACGCCACAATTGAACGTCCGCCGCATTTCGTCAACGGCAATATTTCCGTGGCTTTGCAGCCAGTCGAAAACGGGCCCGGGTTGCCAGCTGGCTGTGTCGATTTCAGGGTGCACGTCGTCGGCGAGAATGCGCGGCAGGTTCTCCGTGATGCCGCCGCCGGTGATGTGAGCCAGTCCTTTGACGTTGACCGACTGCATTAGCGAAAGTACCGGCTTGACGTAGATTCGGGTCGGCGCAAGCAGGCGGTCGACAGCCGGTACGCCATCGATGACGCAATCGCCGGCGCGATCAAGCACTTTGCGTATCAGCGAGTAACCGTTCGAATGCGGGCCGCTCGACGCAATACCGATCAACGCGTCGCCGGCTGCCGCTCGCGAGCCGTCGATCATCTGTTCACGCTCGACCACGCCGACGCAGAAGCCGGCGAGGTCGTATTCGCCGTCCGCGTACATGTCCGGCATCTCGGCGGTCTCGCCGCCGATCAGCGCCGTGCCCGCGAGTTCGCAGCCGCGCGCGATACCGGCAACGACATCGGTCGCAACGTCGACGTCAAGACGGCCACACGCGAAATAATCCAGGAAAAACAACGGTTCGGCACCCTGCACGAGCACGTCGTTGACGCACATCGCGACGAGGTCGATGCCAATCGTGTCGTGGCGACCGGTGCGCTGCGCCAGCTTGAGCTTGGTGCCAACGCCATCGGTGCCGGATACCAGCACGGGCTCCGCGTAGCGGCCCGGCGGGAGCGCGAAGAGCCCGCCGAAACCGCCAAGCCCGGCGATGACTTCCGGGCGCCGGGTGCGGGCGACCAGCGGCTTGATCCGGTCGACGAGTGCGTTGCCGGCATCGATATCGACGCCGGCGCTCTTGTACGTCAGTGGCTTCTGGCTCATCGGGAGGGCTTCAAGACGTCAGTTTTCGGATGGTCGCACCGCGCGGGAGCGATATAATAGTCATTACTCTCTCGCAGGGGAAACTACCCTTGAAGAAACTGATTTTGCTGGCTGTGCTCGGCATGGCCCCGGCAACTGCGGCGCTCGCGGTCGAAGTCACGACGCTTTACACGGCCCAGGTCCCGTTTGACAGAAACGACCCGGATCCGCGCGCCAGCGCCTACGATACGGCGCTGGCACAGGTCCTGCTGCGTGTCTCGGGGCGCGACGTCGTCAACGACGTAACGCTCTTCGACACGCTGTTTCCGGACCCGGCCGTTTACGTCCTGCAGTATCGACCCGGGCCCGAGGATACGCTCGTCGTCAGCTTCGACGGCAAGGCGATCGAAGAGACATTGCGGCGCGCCGGTCAGCGGGTCTGGGGAGGGGACCGGCCGTTGACGCTGGTGTGGCTGGCTGTCGATTGGGGCGGCGGCCGACGCGAAATCGTCGCTGCCGAGGATGCCGACGATGACGATTCGCGGTCGATCGACCGCAATCGTTACCTCCGTGAGCGCATGCTGGAGGTGGCGGAGAACCGCGGGTTGCCGATCGCTTTCCCGCTGCTCGATGGCGTGGACATGGCGGCGGTGTCGTTCAGCGATATCAGCGGCGGATTCGACGAGCGCGTCCTCGCGGCTTCGGATCGCTACAACGTCAATTCGGTGCTGATCGGCCGTTTGCGCACGTCGGCGGGCAATCAATTTCGATGGACCTATCATTTCGGACCGGATCAGCGTTCGTACACCGGCGAACCCGAAAGCGTGATCGCCCAGATATATGACCTGCTGGCGGCCGAGTTCGCAATCGGCGGCAACGAGCCCCTGCGGTCGGTCGACGTGACTATTTTCGGCATTCGTTCCGTCGACGATTACGCCAGGGTTTCGCGGATGCTCGCCGACATGAATCATGTCGAGCGTTTCGCGATCGTTGCCGCCAGTGGCGATCGGCTGAGCCTGAAAGTCACCGCGCACGGCGGCGCCGATCGCCTCGCGCGCGCCTTGCGATTTGCGGGGCTGATCGAACAGGAGCGCATCGACACCAGCGGTTTCGACCGGTTACCGCGAGGATCCGAAGCGTCACCGGATTCGCTGGAATTTTTCCTGAACCCCTGAAACGGCGGTCCAGCTAATGTCGCTGAAGTGGATACCCAACGCGATCTCGTGGATGCGTATCGCGCTGATCGCGCCGATATTGATGCTGATCGTCGACGGCGAGTATGCGTGGGCGCTGGCGCTGTTTTGGCTCGCCGGTTTCTCCGACGGCCTGGATGGCTACCTCGCAACCCGCTTCAACTGGCAAACGCGACTCGGCGCGCTGCTGGACCCGATCGCCGACAAGCTGCTCGTCGCCGGATTGTTCATCACCCTGGCGTACCAGGGCCTGATACCGGCCTGGCTGACGGTAATCGTAATCTTGCGGGACCTCGTCATCATCAGCGGCGCCGTTCTGTATCATTACCTGATCAAACCGGTCGAAGGCGAGCCGACGCGGGTCAGCAAGCTGAATACCGCGCTGCAGTTGCTGTTCCTGCTGTTCGTGCTGAGCCGCGCCGCATTCGACTGGCCGGATCCGATTACGCTGACGGTACTCGGCGCGGCAACGCTGGTAACCGTGGTCATTAGCGGTGTCGATTACGTATTGCGATGGTCGGATCGCGCACTGCAGAACGAGGCCGGGAACTCGAAGGAATCCGCTTGATGAAGTCCGATACACGAACCGCCTGGCTGGTCGCGATTGCGATCAGTGGCTGGCTGCTGTACCTGCTGGCGCCGGTGCTGACTCCATTCATCGCCGCGGGATTGCTCGCCTATATCGGCGACCCGCTGGCTGATCGGCTGCAGCGCCTGAAGTTGCCGCGGACGCTGGCCGTCGTTGCCGTTTTCGTGCTGACATTCCTGCTGCTCGGCTTACTCGTCCTGCTGATCGGGCCGCTTGTCAAGCAGCAGATCAGTGCGCTGTTCACGGCGCTGCCGTCGATCATGGCCAAGGTCGAACAAGAATGGCTGCCGCAGATCACCGCGTTACTGAACATCGAGGCGGGCGACGACGTCGGCCTCAGCGCGTTCCTTGCCCGCTACAGCGACATGGCCGGCAGCTGGGCCGGCAAGGCGCTGACTTCGGTATCGAGCACCGGCAGTATGCTCGCGGCGGCCGTCATGAGCCTGTTCCTGATCCCGATCCTGACGTTCTACCTGTTGCGCGACTGGGATTACATTGTCACCCACATTCGCGCCGTCATTCCCGACAGCCAGCGCGACACCGTCGTCAGGCTCGCAGCGGAAACCGACGACGTCCTTGGTGCGTTCCTGCGCGGGCAACTGCTGGTCATGATCGCGCTGGCCGTCATCTATTCAATAGGCTTGAGTCTCGTCGGCATCAAGTTTGCGATTGCGATAGGAGTGGTTTCCGGGCTCGTCAGTTTCGTTCCCTACCTCGGCTTTGTATTCGGCATCGGCCTGGCGTCGCTGACCGTGGCGCTAGAGCCGGAGCCGCTGTGGCTCTTTGTCGGCGTCGTCGCAACGTTTACCGTTGCCCAGGTTCTTGAAGGTACCGTGCTGACGCCGAAGCTCGTCGGCGACCAGATCGGCCTGCACCCGGTCCTCGTCATTTTTGCGATTGCAGCAGGCGGGCAGCTGTTCGGTTTCTTCGGCATCCTGCTGGCGTTGCCGGCCGCGGCGGTCCTGTCGGTACTGGTACGGTTTGCCTATGGGCGTTACCTGAAGGAACACCCGGAGATCGCGATCGACCTTGGCCACGACGTAGCCAGGGATGCGGACTGACCGGTCCGGCTGCCCGTGATGGATCAACCGTGAGCCAGCTCGCGCTGCCGCTGCAACTCGACGATCACGCGGTCTTCGAGAGTTTTCTCGCAAACGGCAACGAGTCACTCGTCGCACTGCTGCAAGAGGCAGCCGGTACAGGCCGGGGAAACGGCTGCTGGCTGTTCGGCCCGGCCGCCGTTGGCAAGTCGCACCTGCTGCAGGCGGTCAGCGCAAAGGCCGGCGACCGCTCCGTCTACGTGCCTCTCGCGTTGTTGCTTAAGTCCGGTCCCGACGTAGTCGCCGGCCTCGAGCGTCGCGAACTCGTCTGTATCGACGATATCGATCGAATCGCAGGCAAGGACGAGTGGGAACGTGCGATTTTCAATCTCTGCAACGACATCGTTGCGGAAGGGAGTCAGTTGATCGCGGCGGCGTCCATGCCGCAGCGGGAATGCGGCTTTCGCCTGCCGGATCTCGCGAGCCGGCTGTCGCAATTGCCTGCGTTTCGCGTAGCGGACCTGTCCGATGCCGATCGACAGCAAGCGCTGCAATTGCGCTCCACGCATCGAGGTCTAGAGCTGCCGGACGAAACGGCCCGCTACCTGCTGAGCCGCAGTCGTCGCGATATGCGCAGCCTTTACCGGCTCCTCGATACTCTCGATCATGAGGCACTGCGTGCCAAGCGTCGATTGACGATTCCGTTCGTGCGGGACGTGCTGCAAAGTTTGTCGGATCGCGCGTCAGGCTGACGCGTCGAGCCGGCGTGCGATTTCGGCGACGCGTCTGCCGAGTGCCCGCGCGAGACCTTTCTCGTCGTCCGACAATGCGTCATAGCTTCGATTCCAGCTGACATGAGTGGCGCCGTAAGGCGATCCTCCGGTCGTCGTCGTCGCCAGCCGCTCGTCCGTGTAGGGCAGGCCGACGATAAGCATGCCGTGATGCAGTAGCGGCACCGCCATCGTCAGCAAAGTGGATTCCTGACCACCGTGCAGTGATGACGTCGATGTGAAAACGCCCGCCGGCTTGCCAGCGGCATGGCCTGCAAGCCACTCGCTGCCGGTGCCGTCGAGGAAGTATTTCAGCGGCGCAGCCATGTTGCCGAAACGCGTCGGGCTGCCCATGACGAGGCCGCGGCACTCGACGAGATCTGCGGCCGTCGCATACGGCGGACCGTCGTCGGGAATTTCGCTCTCGACGGCTTCTGCGACCGTCGACACCGGCGGCACCGTACGCAGGCGTGCCGACATCGGTCGCACCGAGTCGACGCCGGCACAAACTTCGCGCGCCAGCGCTTCGGTCGCGCCGGTACGGGACTAGTAAAGGACCAGGATGTCGCTCATTGCGGCAGTAGCGGCAAAACGTTCTCCGGCGGCCGCCCGATGATGGCCTCGCCGCTGTCGTCGTTGGCGACGATCGGTCGCTCGATGACCTGCGGATGACGTGTCAGCCAGGCGGCGAGCGCCGCGTCGTCGTCGAGGTCGGGCAGGTCGGTCGCTTCCCGATACTTGGCTTCGCCGGTCCTCAGCAGCGCCCGGACCGGGATGCCGATTCGCGCTGCGAGCTCCACGATGCGCTCCGCCGTCGGCGGCGTGGCCTGGTAGTCGATAATATTCGGCGATTCGCCGGCTTGCTCGATTAACTCCAGTGTTTTCCGTGACTTGGAGCATCGTGGATTGTGATAGATCGTCAGCGGCATGGTGTCTGGCTCACTCTCCGGGCGCAGGTAACCCGCGGACTCTATCAGGGTCCTTCACGGGCGTCAGTCCTGCCTTGACGCGGCAGCACGGCGCTTGATAGCGTTATTCGGCTAAAGCGCTGTTTTCTTATTTAAAACAACAATAAAACAACGATACTTCGTATGCCTTCACTCCGTTCATTGTCGCTAGCCGCGTGCCTCGTAGCCTCGATGCTGGGCATGGCGACCGGTTGTGAAATCGCGCCGCCGGTGCAGGAAATGAGCGACGCACGCCAGGCGATCGCCGTCGCCCGGGATGCCGGCGCGGCGACGCATGCGGCAGACGAACTGCGCGAAGCGGTGTTGTTCCTCGAAACGGCCGAGCAAAAGCTCACCGAGGAAAGCTACGCCGAAGCGCGCCGCGCTGCGCTGGCCGCGAAATCGAAGGCGCTGACGGCCCGCCGCATCAGCGAGATCAATCAGCCCGAGTGAATGTCGCGCGCCGCTTCGTCGTCAAGGGTCGCGTGCAGGGGGTCTTCTTTCGCGACAGTACGCGCCGCGTTGCGCAATCGCTCGGCCTGACCGGGCATGCGTTGAACCTGCCCGACGGCGATGTCGAGGTTCTGGCCTGCGGCGATGCCGAGGCAATTGCGAGGCTGGAATCCTGGCTGCACGACGGGCCGCCACTGTCGCGCGTAACGGCCGTCCTTAGCAGCGACGTCGAGACGCCGCAGCCGCGAGAATTCCGTACCGGCTGATTTGCAGGCCCGACTCAGGCCTTGAACCACTTCCGCGTCAGCTTGTCGATGACCTTGTTCGGGTACTTGCGTTTACCGAGGCTGCCGTTATAGCGACCGAGCGCGCGCCGCAGGTCGCCTTTCTCCTTGTCCAGGTAGAAGCGCAGAATCGTGCAGCCATAGCGCAGGTTCGTATCGACATGCAGCAGGTTGTCGTCCGGCCGGCCAATCTCGTCGAGCCAGAAGGGCATGATCTGCATCAAGCCGATAGCGCCGGCGACCGATATCGCATAGCGGTCGAAATTGCTTTCGACCTCGATGACGGCAAGGATTAGTTCCGGCGGCAGATCGACGCGGCTGGCCTCGTAGTGCACGCGCGTCAAAATCTCGATCCGATGCTTCGGATCCCTGACCTGCCGGGCAAGCCGGGCCGACATGTCAGTGAGCCAGACTTCGGCGTCATAGCGGTCGGGAAAGCTGTCGGCTTCAGAGGCCGCCGCTTTCAGCACGGCGCGCAGTTCGGGATCGACGGCCCGTTCCGCGTGCGCAGGTTTCAGCGCCGTAAAAAGGAAGGTTAACGCAATTAAAACAGTTAGTTGCGTAAGCTTATTAATGCTGGTTCTCCGTCATGGGCAACGCTCGCCTGCGCAGGTGCCGGCGCGGGCCATGGCTCACTCGTGCCTGCTGATTATGCTAACGCGGCGCTCTCGAGCAAGTTGAGAGCCTCCTCACGTTTCAGGTGGCGCGCGTCCTCGTCACGGCGATGCCGGTACTCGAGCTCACCGTTGGCGAGGCCGCGGTCCGAAACCACGAGCCGGTGCGGTATCCCGATCAACTCCGCGTCCGCGAATTTGACCCCCGGCCGCGCATCGCGGTCGTCGAGCAGTACCTCGAGACCCAGAGCGGCGAGTTCTGCATACAGCGATTCGGCTGCATTACGCACGTCGTCCGAGCGATGCATGTTGATCGGCACGATGACGACATCGAATGGCGCCAGCGCATCGGGCCAGATGATGCCGCGATCGTCATGATTCTGCTCGATGGCGGCGCCGACGATGCGCGTGATGCCGATGCCGTAACAGCCCATCTCCAGCAAGCGCTCCTTGCCGTCCTGATCCAGTACCGTCGCGCCGAGCGCCTCGCTGTATTTCGTGCCGAGCTGGAAGATATGACCGACCTCGATACCGCGCGCGATCGACAGTGTGCCCTTGCCGCCGGGTACCGGGTCGCCGGCAACGACGTTGCGCAGGTCGACGGTCTCCGGCAGTTCGAGATCGCGCCCGAAATTTGCGCCGGTGTAATGCATGTCCACCTCGTTGGCACCACAGACGAAATCGGCAAGGCCGGCGACCGCGTGGTCGTAATATGTCGTCATGTCGAGGCCGATCGGGCCCAGGTAGCCGGGCTCACAGCCCGCCGCGTCGATGACGGCTTGTGGATCCGCCATCGTCAATGGCGCAGATACTCCGGGGAGCTTCTCCGCCTTCAATGCATTCAGTTCATGGTCCCCGCGCAGCACGAGCGCGACCGGTGCCTCTTCGCCGGCGACGATCAGCACCTTGACCGACTGCTCCGGGCGGACGCCGAGCATTTTTCCGACCGCCTCGATCGTCTTCGCGCCGGGCGTCGGGACCTTGTCGAGCGGCTGTGTCGCTGCCGGCGGCGCGGCGGCAGGCGGGACCGTGGCGGCGGTTTCGATATTCGACGCGTAGGCGTCATCGTCGCTGTAGGCAATCGCGTCCTCGCCGGAGTCCGCAATGACGTGAAATTCCTGCGAGCGGCTGCCGCCGATCTCGCCCGAATCGGCGTCGACCACGCGAAACGTCAGGCCAAGGCGCGTAAAAATCGCCGAGTAGGCCGCGTGCATTCGCTGATAGGCGGCTTCCAGCCCTGCCGCGTCGATATCGAACGAGTAAGCGTCCTTCATGATGAATTCGCGTGATCGCATGACGCCGAAGCGTGGCCGTATTTCATCGCGGAACTTGGTTTGCACCTGATACCAGTTGATCGGCAGCTGCTTGTAGCTCCTCAGTTCGCGGCGCGCGATGTCGGTGATGACCTCCTCATGCGTCGGCCCGAAGCAAAAATCTCGCTGGTGGCGGTCGGTGATGCGCAGCAGCAGCGAGCCGTACTGGTCCCAGCGGCCCGACTCCTGCCAGAGTTCGGCAGGCTGAACGGCAGGCATCAGCAGCTCGAGGGCGCCGGCGCGATTCATCTCCTCGCGCACGACCGCCTCGACCTTGCGCAACACGCGGAGTCCGAGCGGCATCCACGAAAAGATGCCGGACGTCAGCCGGCGGATCAGGCCGGCGCGCAGCATCAGCTGATGGCTGACGATCTCGGCTTCCGCGGGGACTTCTTTCAGTGTGGTCAGGCCGAATTGCGATAGTCGCATGGTGAACCGTCTTGGATTTCAAGGAAGCCGCGCATTCTAGCAGCCCGATGACACCGTGCGAATTCACGCGCTGCCGGTTGACTCCGCCGGCAAAGGAGGGGATGGTCGCGGGTCGTTGTGACCGCGGAACCCCCACGCCTTGCAAGGCCGACGAAATCCGTTCATAGCCCGTGAGGGCATTCCATTCGTACTCGCGTCGCTCGGGCTGTGCTGGTACGCCTCACGCTACCTGGCGTTCGAATGGCTACTGGCGTCATTCGCGCTGTTTGTTGTGCTGTTCCTGGTGTTCCGAGACCCGCGGCGCCAGATTCCCGCCGTTGCGCTCGGCGTCATCAGCCCGGTCGACGGCCGCGTCGTTGCCGTCGAACTGGCCGAGACCGGGGTCCTGCAGGGCCAGGCGCACCGCATCATCTTGCGCATCAACAGCTTCGGCACTTACACCGCGCGGAGTCCGGTCGAAGGCAAGGTCATGGACCTGCATTCCGGTAACGGCGACCAGGCCGGCGATTATCCGAAGAATGCGCTGTGGCTCCGGACCGACGAGGGTGCCGACGTCGTGCTGCAGTTCGGCGGTTACCGCTTCGGGTTGCCGCCGAAGTCACTGACTCGCTTCGGAGAGCGGCTCGGCCAGGGGACTCGCTGTGCATACCTGCGGCTGACACGAATCGCCGAAGTCCATTTACCGGTGAACGCCAAGGTGCTGGTGTCGGAGGGGCAACCGGTCGTCGCCGGCAAGGACGTGCTTGCCAGGCTGCATTCATCCTGACGTTTTTTTCAAAGCTGCTTTTGACGCTGTGATTTGCAACCGGCAGCGTGGCAAACTAGCGACCTGGTGTGTATCCCCGAACCCCCTCGAACCGAGTCATGAATCTCACCGAAACCCAACGCCGTGCCTATCTCGACGCCCTGGGTATTGACCTTTGGGTGCCGCGCAATGCGACGCAGGACGACGTATCCGGTGACGGCACGGAACGAGGGGCCGGCGGCCTCGACTGGGAACCGCTGCGCGAATGCGTGGCTGCCTGTACCCGCTGCGAGCTGCATCGCAGCCGGACCCAGACGGTGTTCGGCGTCGGTAACCGCGACGCCAGCTGGCTCTTCGTCGGCGAGGCCCCCGGCGCAGAAGAGGACCGGCGTGGCGAGCCATTCGTCGGGCGGGCCGGCAAGTTGCTGGATGAAATGCTGCGAGCCATTGGCCAGTCACGAAAAACGGCCTTTATCGCCAACGTGCTGAAATGCCGGCCACCGAACAATCGTGACCCGAAGCCCGACGAAGCGAGCGCGTGTCGTGCCTACCTCGATCGCCAGATCGAACTGATCGGCCCGGACATCATTATCGCCGTCGGCCGGATTGCCGCGCACAACCTGCTGGGGACCGATACCCCCGTGGGGCGCCTGCGCGGCAAGCGGCACATGCTGGGTAACGTGCCGCTGGTCGTCACCTACCATCCCGCGTACCTGCTGCGCAGCCCGAAGCAGAAGCGCAAGGTTTGGGACGATCTCTGTCTCGCGCGCGACATTTTAAGAGAGCGCGCTGCATGATCGCGCCGATGCAGGAGCCGCCGGTATACGTGCGAGCGATGAATCACGAGGATCTCCCGCAGGTTTCGGATATCGAGCGCCGCAGCTACGACTTTCCCTGGAGCCATGGCGTTTTTCGCGACTGCCTGCTCGCCGGGTACCAGTGCCTCGTCATCGAACGCAATGAAAGAGTCGCCGGATACGGCATTTTGTCGATCGCTGCCGGCGAGGCCCATATTCTGAACCTGTGTATCGATCCGGCCCACCGGGCGCATGGCTATGGCGGACTGATGCTTGACGAGATCCTTGCGCGATCGCGTGCCGCCGACGTCGAGGAAATCTTCCTCGAGGTGCGGCCGTCTAACCGCACGGCGCTCGGCCTGTATCGCAAAAAAGGATTCCGCCAGGTCGCGCGCCGGCCGCAGTATTACCAGGCGCGCCAGGGCCGCGAAGATGCGGCCGTGCTGTCGAAAAAGCTGACTGGCCATTCCTGAATGCGCTAGACTGCGCGGCCCTCTGGCAGCGCCCGCGCGGTTTGCGGCCGTCCCTTTTACCTATGCCCACAATTGAAAAACAGGTCAGCAGGCGGCGTACATTCGCGATCATCTCGCACCCGGACGCCGGAAAGACGACACTGACCGAGAAACTGTTGCTGTATGGCGGCGCAATTCAGCTCGCCGGCACCGTCAAGGGCCGCAAGGCGAGCCGCCACGCGACGTCCGACTGGATGGCGCTCGAGCAGCAGCGCGGTATCTCGATCACGTCGTCGGTGATGCAGTTCCCATATGCGGAGCACATCGTCAACCTGCTCGACACACCGGGCCACGAAGACTTTTCGGAAGACACCTACCGAACGTTGACCGCCGTCGATTCGGCGCTGATGGTCATCGATTGCGCCAAAGGCGTCGAGCAACGGACGATCAAGCTGATGGAGGTATGCCGGCTGCGGGACACGCCGATCATGACATTCATCAACAAGCTGGACCGCGAGGGCAGGGAACCGATCGATCTGCTCGATGAAATCGAGGAAGTCCTGAAGATCTCGTGCGCGCCAATCACGTGGCCGATCGGCATGGGCAGCCGCCTGAAGGGTGTCTATCACCTGGCAGAGGACAGGATCTACCTGTACGACAAGGCCGGACGCGAGAAAGCGTCGAAGATACGCGCAATCGACGGGCTGGACTCGGACGCGGCAACGGCTGCGCTCGGTCCGGTGGCCGATGAATTTCGCGAGGAAGTCGAACTCGTTGCCGGGGCTTGTCCTGAGTTCGATGTCGACGCATACCGTGCAGGCAAACAGTCGCCGGTGTTCTTCGGTTCTGCATTATCAAACTTCGGCGTCAAGGAACTGCTCGACGAGTTCGTCCGTCATGCGCCGGCGCCGCTACCGCGCGAGACCGAGACGCGAACGGTCAATCCGACCGAAAAGGACCTGACGGGCTTCGTCTTCAAGATCCAGGCAAACATGGATCCCGGCCATCGCGATCGCATCGCCTTCATGCGAATCTGCTCCGGCGAGTACCAGAAGGGCATGAAAGTGACGCATGTCCGGCTCGGCAAGGAAATGAAGATCCCCGATGCGATCACGTTTCTCGCCTCCGACCGGCAGCACGCCGACAACGCCTACGCCGGCGACATCATCGGCCTGCACAACCACGGCACGATCAACATCGGCGACAGTTTCTCGTCCGGCGACCCGGTGCGCTTTACCGGCATCCCTAATTTCGCGCCCGAAATCTTTCAACGTGCCGTGCTCAAAGACCCTCTGCGCCTCAAAGCGCTGCAAAAGGGGCTCGCACAGCTTTGCGAGGAAGGAGCGACGCAATTGTTCCGGCCGTTGCGCAACAACGACCTGATCCTCGGGGCCGTCGGTCCGCTGCAGTTCGACGTTGTCGCGCACCGCCTGCGCGACGAATACAAGGTCGAGTGCCAGTTCGAGAGCGTCAACGTCGCGACGGCACGATGGGTCGAATGTAACGACGATAAAATGCTCGCCGAGTTCGAGAAGAAGGCGCACGATAACCTGGCGCTGGATCACGGTGAGCAGCTGGTCTACATTGCGCCAACGCGCGTGAATTTGAATCTGACCGAGGAGCGCTGGCCCGACATCGTGTTCCGGCAGACACGCGAGCACTGACGACACGCAGATCTCGAACGGAGGCAGGCGTTTGGCTGAATTCAGGCCGCTGAACAGGAAAGTCATCGCCTGGGCGCTCTATGACTGGGCGAACTCGGCGTTCGCGCTGTCCGTGCTCGCGGTGTTGTTCCCGCTGTTTCTCGGCAGCTACTGGAGCGCCGGTGCCGACGGCGCCGACGTGACGCAACGGCTCGCGTCGATCACGGCCGGCGCGAGCGCCGTGGTCTGCCTGATCGCACCGGTGTTTGGCACGATCGCCGACGCCGGTGGCTACCGAAAACGGTTCCTGTTCATACTGTCGATGCTCGGTGCCGTCACGACCGCGATGCTCGGCTTCGTCGGCGAAGGCGAGTGGGGCGTCGCGCTGACGCTCTACTTGCTCGCCTTCGTCGGCTATTACAGTTCGACGGTCTTTTACGACTCGCTGATCATCGATGTCACCGAGCCACGCTACTACTCGTTCGTGTCATCGCTCGGATTTTCGGTCGGCTATCTTGGTGGTGCGGTATTGATGGCGCTGCATGTCTGGATGCTGCTGTCGCCTGACACGTTCGGGCTTGCCGATGCCAACGCCGCGATCAAGTTCGCGTTCATCAGCGTCGGCATCTGGTGGGTCGTGTTCGCACTGCCGGTCCTGATCTTCGTGCCGGAAGGCAAAGTCGGAACGGCGTCAGCCGAGAATGCCGTCGTTGCCGCTTATCGCGAACTCAAGTGGACGATTGCGCATATCGCGAAGTACCGCAACGTCGTCGTGTTCCTTGTCGCCTACTGGCTGTACATCGGCGGCGTTTTCACCGTGATTTTCATGGCCGTCAATTATGGCCAACGGCTTGGCTTCAGCCAGCAGGACCTCGTGACGGCGCTGATGGTGACCAACTTCGCCGGCTTCCCGGCAACGCTGCTGTACGGCTGGTTCGGACACCGATACGGCCCGAAAAAAGGCATCTATTTTGCATTGGCTGTCTACGTCGCTGTGTCGAGCTGGGCTGTATTCATGACCGATGTTCGCGAGTTCTACGTCATGGCGATCATCATCGGCTGCGTTCAGGGTGGCGTGCAGGGCCTCAGCCGTTCGCTGTACGCATCGCTGATACCGGCGAACCAGCCGGGCGAGTTTTTCGGTTTTTACAACATGTTGACGAAGTTCGCGCATGTCGTCGGCCCGGCGCTGGTCGCGCTGGCTGCATCACTCTCCGACAACCCGAAGGTCATTTTGCTGACATTGCTGCCGCTGTTCGTCGGTG
Source organism: Woeseiaceae bacterium (assembly GCA_041609735.1). GTDB lineage: Bacteria > Pseudomonadota > Gammaproteobacteria > Steroidobacterales > Woeseiaceae > UBA1847. Next base: position 35,798 of record JBFIQH010000002.1, read on the forward strand.
GGGCCATGCTGTTGACGGTCGTTCGGGAGAAACGCGCGATCAAGAAGCATTGATCGCAGCGACGCTGCGCTCGAGCTGTTTCATCGCGGTATCGCCACCGGTGCCGTAGCGCGCATCGAGATAGGATGTCGTCACCGCATCGATGCTGCCCGCATCCAGCGTCGACGCCCGACGCGCGCGCTCGGCAAACGCGATCGGCGTCTCCCCGGTCGCGGCCGCAATGCCGGTCTTGCGGACGAAACGATCATAAAGAATTGCGGCACGGTCCCGCGGCGGCGGCCGGGTGCGCAGGTGCAGCAGCAGGCTGATCAGCACCGTCAGCGTTACTACGAGCGTAATCAGCGCCAGCAGCATCTTGCGCCAGGTCGGGTTCTCGAAACCGAGCGCCTCGAGGAAGTCGCGCTGTTTTTCCGGGCCGAAACCGAGCACCCAGTCGTTCCAGTTCGCGTTCAGCGCGTCCCAGGTCAACCGCAGCCGGTGCATGAATTCCGACGGCGCGTCGATACCCCATTGCGCCCCGAAGCCGTCGAACAGGTACCCGGTCAGTCCACGCTCGATGCGTTCCGGCGCCACGGCTGCCGTCGGGTCGACCCGGGTCCAGCCGCGACCCGCGAGCCAGACCTCGGCCCAGGCATGGGCATCCGACTGCCGCACGATCAGGCGTCCGCCGATCGGATTGACCTCGCCGCCCTGGTAACCGAGCACAACGCGCGCCGGTATGCCGGCAGCCCGCATCAGGACCGAGAATGCGGATGCGTAGTGCTCACAGAAGCCGCGCCGGGTCTCGAAGAGAAACTCGTCGACCGGGTTGCGGCCGAGCGCCGGCGGCTGCAGCGTATAGATGTACTCGTCGCGGTTGAACATCGAAAGTACGGAATCGATGTAAGCCACATCAGATACGGAACGGGCCCGCAAGTCCTTCGCGAAACGCACGCTCGCCGGGTTTCTGCCGTCGGGCAGATCCAGGTACCAGCCACGGAAGAACGCGCTGGTATCGGTGCCGGACAAATAGTTCGTGTACGACGTCACCTCGAATGCGACTCGCTGGTCGATCGGGTGAATGTTCGACAGCGTCTGCTGGCGCGTCATAAACGTGCGCGGCAGGTTCCACGCGCGCGGCATTTCAAGCGCGGGTACCCAGTGCTGGCGCGTGGGTTCCATCGTAATTTCGTAACGCGTGAACGGGCCGTCGACTTCGATACGCTCGACAGCGCCCGTGTCCATGACCGGATCGACAGTGTCCCAGGTGCGGCCATTGAAGCGCGGCAGCACCAGCGCTCGCCAGTAGCGTTCCCGCGGCTCCGGCACGTCGTCGAAAAAGCGGGCACGAAACGCGACGGCATCGGACAGCGACAAGGAACTGATATCGCCCGGGCTCATCGAGCTGCTCAGGCCGGAAATGCCCGCGCTCGTGTCGATGGGCACCGCCCAGAACGGTGACGAGATGCGCGGAAAGAAAAACCACATGGCGAGCGCGAGCGGCACCGCATACAGCATCAGCCGTCCGCCGGTGCGTGCGCTTTGCATCAGCGGCTCCGACGGTTCCGCCGCCATGCGCAACCACGCGGTCATGATGACGGCGAGGGCAAACAGCAGGTACGGCATCGACCAGAGGTACTGCTCGCGCAATAGGGACGCCATGACGAGAAAAATTGCGATGAACAGCAACACGAACTGGTCGCGGCGCTTGCCGGTCTCCAGCAGTTTCAGGCTGGCCATGACCGCGAGCAGCGCCGTGCCCGGGCCGACACCGGAAATCGTATCGTAGGTAAACAATACGCCGAGAAAGCACAGCAGGGCCACGATGCCGCGCAACCAGGTCGGCGGCAGCGATCCACGTCGCTGTTCGATAATTATTCGATAGGCGCTGCAGGCGATGAACGCGCCGGTGATCCACAACGGCAGAAACTGCACGTGCGGCAACAGCGCGAGCGCGAGGGCCGCCAGCGTCAGCGGCAGGCTGGACAGCAACGAACCGTCTGTGCCGCGTGCTTTCGTCATTCGGCAAGACCGTGGAGCGCCAGCGCCTCGAGGCAACGACTGCGATGCGCATCGCCATGCGACGGCGCGATGCTGATGCCGGGCATCCGCAGCCCGTAGTCTTCGCGTGTCCGGTCGGCATCGACGATCCAGCGGGCGAGAATCGACAGGCGCTCCTCCAGATCTTCTGACGGCACCTCGTCGAAATCGAACCACTGGCTGCTGGTATCGGCGCCGGCGAAGCGTTTGGTCAGCAGCTGGCCGGTGCGTGCGTAGGCTTTCCACGCCACGTTGCGCGGGGAGTCACCGACGTTGAATCGCTTGAGCCCGGCGAAGTCCTCTTCACCGCGTGCGTCGTGCTGGCGGTGTCCCAGCGCCAGTTGCGACGGCGGCGGCAGCGGCGCGTTGTCGGCGACCTTTGGATAGACGAGTCCACGCAACTCCATGTGCATCCATGCCCACGAGCGAAACAGTTCGAACGGGAACAGCGTGCGAACGCCGAAGCGCGGCAACGACACCCATCCTCGGTGCTCGGTAGGCATCGCCAGCACGAAAATTTTGCTTTCCCCCGGCGCCAGATCCTGGATCTGGCTCAGCGTTTTCTCGCGGTAGAGCCGGATTCGAAAGCGCGGCGTCTTCGAATGATTGCTAACGGCAATGCGGAACTGCGCGCTTTGCCCGGCGAACACTGGCTCGACGCCCGCGAAATGAATCTCGAGGCCGACCAGGTTGCGCTGGCACTGGTGCATGGCGACGAAGCCGATGCCGATCAGCAGGAACGTCAGCAGGAATGACAGGTTGTTGTTGTAGTTCATCGAGCCCATCAGCATCGCAAAGCACATCAGTGCGAAGATGAACCCGACGCCGGTCGGCAAAATGTACGTCCGGCCAGCAGTGAGAAAGACAGACTCCGGGTCGATGCCCTGGCGCTTCTTGGCCCACGAAAGGGCGCGGCGGGATATGGCCGCCGCAACACCGGCCAGCGGGTTTCGTACCTTAGGGAATGGCCACCGTATCGATAACATGCTGGCAGAGCTCCGTCGCGTCGCGATAGTTGGCCGTGTTTGCGGGTTTGATGCGATGGCCGGCGACAGCGGCGAAAACGGCCTGCACGTCGTCCGGGTAGACGCCGGCATGGCGGGATACGAACGCGTGAGCGCGGGCCGCGGCCGCCAGGGCCTGCGCGCCGCGCGGCGACAGCCCGATCTCGATGTCGGGAGACTCGCGCGTCTGGCGCACCAGCGCCTGGATGTAGTCGATCAGTGCGTCACTCATGTGCATGGCACGCACGGCGGCCTGCAGCTTGACGAGTATCTCGGGTGTCGTTGCCGGCGTGACTTCGGCGAGCATCTCCCGGCGATCGTCACCAGTGATGATTTCGCGTTCGTTCTTCTCGTTCGGGTAGCCGAGTTCGAGCCGCATCAGGAAGCGATCGAGCTGCGACTCGGGCAGCGGAAACGTGCCGATCTGGTCCGCAGGATTCTGTGTCGCGACGACGAAGAACGGCAGCGGCAGCGGCCGTGTCTTGCCGTCGACCGACACCTGCTTCTCTTCCATTGCCTCCAGCAGCGCGCTTTGCGCCTTCGGCGTGGCGCGGTTGACTTCGTCGGCAAGAATCAGCTGCGAAAAAACCGGCCCCGGTTGGAACTCAAACTCACCGATTTCCTTGCGGAAAACAGATACGCCGATGATGTCGGCGGGGAGCAGGTCACTGGTGAACTGGATACGGCTGAAGCTCAGTCCCAACACCTTGGCCAGCGACTGCGCGAGTATCGTCTTGCCGAGACCCGGCAGGTCCTCGATCAGCAAGTGGCCGCGCGCCAGCAGGCACGACAGCGCGATACGGACCTGGTCGTCCTTGCCGAGGATAATTCGGCACAGTGCAGCTTCGGCAGCTTCGAGCGCGGCGCGCTCCGGATTCTTGCCGAGGGGCAGTTTTTCGATCGTGTTGCCGCGCTGCATGGGATCTCCCGGTGTGTCGTCACCGTCCGCCGATTATGACGGTGCGGCCAGTGCATCGTCACCCCGGGAGGGCGCTTTTGCACCGCTGGCGCCCGGAGAGTGTGATGCAGTCCTCAAAAAAGTCGCCCTCAGGCAACGTCAGGACAGCAGGTCGAGTTTCCCGAGCTGTTCGCTCAGCGCATCGAGCTGCCGCTCGAAGTCGGTCTTGCGCTCACGTTCCTGTGCGACCACGGCGGGGGGGGCATTGTTCACAAATTTTTCATTGCCGAGCTTGGCCTTCGCCTTCGCGAGGTCGGCGCGCACCCTGGCGACCTGCTTTTCGAGGCGCGCGCGCTCGGCGTCGACGTCGATGAGCCCCTTCATCGGCACCAGCAGGCGCATCTCGCCGAGCAGTGCCGTTGCCGATGCTGGCGGTTCGTTGCCAGGCTCCATTATGTCGATCGATTCGACGCGCGCGACGCGCTGCAGCAACGCGCCGTGTTTCAGGGCTAGTTCGCGATCCCGTGCGGAGGCATTGTCGAGTATGACCGGCAGTGCCTTGCCGGGAGAAATATCCATCTCGCCGCGGATTTGACGGATGCCGAGCACGAAGTCGCAGACCCAGCGGATGTCGGCAACCGCGTCATCGTCACGAACTGCTTCATCGGGAAGCGGATAAGCCTCGAGCATGATGGTTTCGCCGCCGCGACCGGCGCGTGGCGCGAGCTGCTGCCAGATTTCCTCGGTGATGAAGGGCATGATCGGGTGCGTCAGCCGCAGCAGCGCTTCGAGCACGCCGACCAGCGTTTGTCGCGTACCGCGTTTCTGTGCATCGCTCGCATCATCCGACTGCAGTACCGCTTTCGACAGCTCGATGTACCAGTCGCAGTACTCGTGCCACGTGAATTCGTAAATCGCGTGGGCGGCGAGGTCGAGGCGATAGTTCTCGAGATGCTGGTTGACGTTGCGCACGGTGTCGTCCAAGCGCGTCCTGATCCAGCGATCCGCAGCCGACAATTCCGATTTGCCGTCGTCCAGCGCTTCCGTATTCATCAGCACGTAGCGTGCGGCATTCCAGATCTTGTTGCAGAAATTCTTGTAGCCATCGATGCGACCGACGTCGAAGCGGATGTCGCGCCCGGTCGTTGCCAGCGCCGCGAATGTAAAGCGCAGCGCATCGGCACCGTATTCGTCGATGCCGTCCGGAAACTGCTTGCGCGTCGCCTTGACGATCTTCGGCTTCAGGTGTTCCTGCATCATGCCGCTGGTGCGCTTCTCGAGCAGGGATTCGAGGTCGATGCCGTCGATCAGGTCGAGCGGGTCGAGCACATTGCCTTTCGACTTCGACATCTTCTGGCCTTCGTGGTCGCGAATCAGGCCATGGATGTAGACGTCGCGGAACGGTACGTCGTCCATGAAACGCAGCCCGAACATGATCATGCGCGCGACCCAGAAGAAGATGATGTCGAAGCCGGTCACGAGTACATTGCCGGGATAGAAGTCGTCGAGCGCCTCGGTCTTCTCCGGCCAGCCCATGGTCGAGAACGGCCACAGCCCGGACGAGAACCAGGTATCCAGCACGTCCTCGTCCTGTTGCAATGGCCGGTCGCCGAGATCGTGCTTTCTGCGGACGTCGTCTTCGGAGTGGCCAACGTAGACTTTGCCGTCGTCGTCGTACCACGCGGGAATGCGGTGCCCCCACCACAACTGCCGGCTGATGCACCAGTCCTGGATGTTGTTCATCCACTCGTAGTAGGTCTTCGACCAGTTGTCGGGTACGAATCGAATGCGACCGTCTTTTACCGCTTCGATCGCGGGCTCCGCCAGCGGCTTGATATCGACGTACCACTGGTCGGTGAGGTACGGCTCGACGACGGCCCCGGAACGGTCTCCGCGCGGGATCTTGACCGTGTAATCCTCGACCTTGTCGAGCAGGCCGAGGCGCTCGAACTCGGCGACGATGGCCTTACGGGCGACGAAACGATCCATGCCCCGGTATGCTTCCGGAACATCGTCATTCAGCGATGCATCGTCGGTGAGGATGTTGACCATTGGCAGGTCGTGACGCAGGCCGATCTCGTAGTCGTTGAAGTCGTGTGCCGGCGTTATCTTGACGCAGCCGGTGCCGAAGCTGACATCAACGTAGTCGTCAGCGATGATCGGAATGCGCCGGCCGACGATCGGCAGCACGATTTCCTCACTGATCAGTGACCGGTAGCGCTCGTCGTCGGGGTGCACGGCGACCGCGGTATCGCCGAGCATCGTCTCGGGTCGTGTCGTCGCGACGACGAGGTGGCCATCGCCTTTTGCCAGCGGATAGCGGAAATGCCACAGGTGTCCCGCTTCTTCCTCCGACAGCACTTCGAGATCGGACAGCGCCGTGTGCAGGACCGGGTCCCAGTTGACCAGCCGCTTGCCGCGGTAGATCAGACCATCGTCGTACAGCGAAACGAACACGTGACGCACGGCGTCGGAGCAACCCTCGTCCATCGTGAAACGGTCGCGCGACCAGTCGACGGAGGCGCCGAGGCGCCGCATCTGTGACGCGATCGTGCCGCCCGATTCCTCCTTCCACTGCCAGACGCGCTCGACGAATTTTTCGCGGCCGAGGTCGTGCTTCGACACCCCTTCGGCGTTCAGCAGGCGCTCGACGACCATCTGCGTCGCGATGCCGGCATGATCCATGCCCGGTTGCCATAGCGTCCGGTGGCCGAGCATGCGGTGATAACGCGTCAGCACGTCCTGGATCGTGTCGTCGAAACCGTGCCCCATGTGCAGCGAGCCGGTGACGTTCGGCGGCGGGATGACGATGCAGTAGCGCTCGCCATCACCCCGTGGCGCGAACCATCCGTTTGATTCCCAGCGCTCGTAAATGCGCTGCTCGATGGCTTTGGGCTGGTAGGTGCTGTCCATGTCAGAGCTTGTGGGTTTCGATCGTGTGGCCGTCGTCGCGGTAGGTCACAAAGCGCCTGCGGCTCGATTGCCGGCTGTCTTCGTCCGCGGTGACGAGTTCGGCGATGCGCGGAAACGACGCGGCGATGCCGGGTATGTCGCTGCTGAGGTTGATCAGCAGGTCTTTGCCGTCGACCGCCTTCGACTGGCAGCCGATCGTCACCGGCGACTCCCTGCCGCCGTCACCGACGATGTGGTGCGGCACGAAACTGCCGTCGCGAAACGTCCACAGCAGTTCATCGAGGCGCTCGGCATCGGCCGGGTTACCGGTCTCGATATGGACGGTATTGTTCATGCGCCACGCTTTCTCGGCGAGCCGGCACGCGAACAGCTGCCGCGCGGGCTCGCCGGCCTGGTCAAGGACGTAGAAGTCGACGCGCGCCATCAATAAAGCCCGTCTCGGAATCAGGGGAGGGCGTTGGCGCGTTGCAATACGAGTTCGCTGAGCAACGGGACCGGACGGCCGGTAGCGCCTTTTTTCGGGCCTGACAACCAGGCGGTGCCGGCGATGTCGAGATGGGCCCATTTCATGCCCTTGGTGAAGTGGCCGAGGAAGCAACCAGCCGTGATCGTGCCCGCGTCGCGGCCGCCGACGTTTGCAAAATCGGCGAAGTTGCTCTTCAGTTGCTCGGCATAGTCGTCGCCGAGTGGCAAGCGCCACGCGCGGTCGCCGGACGCAAGCCCTGCGGCCAGCAAGCTCTCGGCCAGTTCGTCATCGTTGCTCATCAGGCCGCTGTGATGCTTGCCCAGCGCAATGACGCAGGCACCGGTCAGCGTGGCGACGTCGATGATGGCTGCCGGCTTGAAACGCTTCGAATACGTCAGCGCGTCGCACAGGATCAGCCGCCCCTCGGCATCGGTGTTCAGGATCTCGATGGTTTTTCCGGCCATGCTCTTGACGACGTCGCCGGGGACGGTCGCGTTGCTGCCAGGCAGGTTCTCGACAGCGGGCACGACGACATTGAGATTGATCTTCAGTTTCAGTGCCGAGACGGTTGCCATGGTTCCGAGCACGCTCGCGGCACCGCACATGTCGTATTTCATTTCGTCCATCGCGAGCCCGGGCTTCAGCGAAATACCGCCGGAGTCGAACGTCACACCTTTGCCAACGAGGACCAGCGGTGCTTCCTTCTTCGCGCCCTTGTACTGCAGCACGATCATCTTGGCCGGCTCCGCCGTACCTGCCGTGACCGACAGCAGCGAATGCATTCCGAGACGCTTCATCTCGACTTCATTGAGAATCTTGACCGACAAGTTCTTGTTGCCGCCCGCAATCTTCTGCGCGGTCCGTGCAAGGTAACTCGGCGTACAGATGTTCGGCGGCAAGTTGCCGAGTTCCTTGGCGAGCGACACGCCCCTGTTGATCGCATCGCCGTGTTTGGCGCCCAGTTCGGCTTTCGATGCGTCGCCTTTTTTCGCAATCGACACGCCAATCTTTTTCAGCGGCATGCCAGGCTTCTTGCGGCCGCTCTTTGTCTCGCTGTACTTGTACAACACGTCGCCGATCGCCTCGGCCGTGTGGCGCGCCAGGTAATACGGGCTGAGCCCGTCGACGTCTTCGAGCGTCAGGGTATTGAGCAGCTGTGACGTCCTGCTCTTCTCGACCGCATGCAGAGCACTTGCGACGGCTTTACGGAAACGGATTGCGGTCAGGCTGCCCTGGTTGCCGAGGCCGACAGCGACGACGCGCCTTGCCTTGACGCCCGGTACGTTGGTCAGGACTTCGGCGCGGCCGCGTTGCCCCGAGATATCGCCGCTCTTTATCAGCGCTTTCAACAGGCCCTTGCTTGCGGCATCGACGTCGGCGGCGCCCTCCGCGAGCTTGTTTTTCTCGTAGACGCCGACGATGACGCAGTCGACGGCGCGTTTGGAGGCCTTGCTTGTTGTTGAGAAATATTCCATGGAAAAGCGCTTGTCCCGGGCAAAATAAAGCGGGTAGTCTAACTGATTACACCGCCAACGGTTAGGCCTGAGTCAACAGTGCGCCGAATCCTCGACCGCTATATTTTTCGCGAAATCGCCACGACCTGGCTGGTCGTAACGCTCGTGCTGCTGATGATCCTGTTGACGAACCAGTTTGCCCGGGTGCTCGGCGACGTTGCCAAAGGGAAACTGCCCAAAGACGCTGCTTTCGAGGTCATCGGGCTGTCGGCGGTGCAATACCTGACGATCGTCGTCCCCGTTGGCCTGTTTCTGGCGATCATGATGGCGCTTGGCCGCCTCTACCGCGACAGCGAATTGCCGGCGATGATGGCCTGTCGAGTCGGGCCGATCGGCATTTACCGGCCGCTGATGTGGCTGTTGCTGCCGCTCGTCGCCGGTGTGGCTTGGCTGTCGATCGAAATCGGTCCGAATGCGCTTACCGCGGTCGACCGCATAGGTGCCGAGGCGCGCCGCGAGGCCGATCTCGGCAGTATCGAGCCCGGCCGGTTCACCGTTTTCGGACCCGAAAATGCGGTCGTCTACGGCGAACGGGTTACCGGCGACGGCATTATGGAGCGCGTATTCCTGCAGCGCCGCCTTGCGACCGGCGGCGTCGAAGTCGTCATTGCCGAGCGTGGTGAACAGGTCGAGGCGGACGATCCGGACACGCGCTACCTGGTCCTGACCAACGGGCGTCGCTACGAAGGCGTTCCCGGGACGACGGCGTTTCGCGTCGTCGAGTTCGCCGAGCACGGCATTCCGTACCGACTGCCAAAGCTGGAACCGCCCGATCCGGAGCCGCGCCAGATGTCGATGAGTGCGTTGATGGCATCGGGTGAGCTTGCCGACCGCGCCGAGCTGCAATGGCGCATCGGCGTGCCGCTGTCGACGTTGCTGCTCGGTTTTCTCGCCGTCCCGCTGAGCCGCAGCCAGCCGCGTGAAGGGCGCTACGGCAGGCTCGCGATCGGACTGCTCGTCTTCATCATTTATTTCAACCTGCTGAGTGCCGCCAAGTCCTGGATCGAGCAGGGCGCCATTGCGCCGGAACTCGGCCTGTGGATCGTGCACGGCGCGGTGCTGCTGCTCGGGCTCGGCCTGCTTGCGGTTCAGAACGGCTGGCATCGGAGGCTGTTCGCTTGAACAATATCCTGAGTCAGTACCTGATGCGGGCGATCATCACGAGCACCGCGCTCGTGCTGGCGGTACTGCTGGCGCTGGCTGGCCTGTTCGAGTTCATCGCTGAGCTGGAAGATATCCAGAACGACTACCAGGCGCCACAGGCCGTACTCTATGCATTGCTGCGCTTGCCGATTCTGGGCTTCGAGATGATGCCGGTGTCGGCACTGATCGGATCGTTGCTCGGGCTCGGCGCGCTGGCGGCCAACAGCGAAATCATCGTCATGCGCTCGGCCGGCCTGTCTGTCGGCAAACTCTCGAAGATGGTCGCCGGGACAGGGTTCGTGCTGCTCGTCGTCACGGCCTTGCTCGGAGAATACATCGGCCCGCCGCTCGACTACTTCGCGCGCGACATGCGTACCGAGTCGCGGTCGGGTCAGGAAGAGGAGCGGGTGGGTAACGCGACTTGGGTGCGAGACGGGTCTGCCTATCTGCACCTCGAGCGCGTCAGTTCGGAATTCGAGTTCGGCAGTCTCTACATTTATCGCTTCGACGACGCGAATCGCCTCAAATCCATCGCACAGGCCGACAATGCCGGCATCGATCAGGCTGACCAGTGGCGGCTCGAGAATTTTCGCGAGACGCAATTTGCAAATGACGGTGTCCAGGTTATGCAGTCGTCGCTGACGATGGAATCCTTCGACGTCAATGCCGAGTTGCTCGGCAACGCGCTGGCGAAACCCTCGAGCCTGTCTCTGCGCGGTTTGATGAGTTACATCGACTACCAGAAGCGCAATTCGCTGGACTCGCGCATCTTCGAAACCGAACTCTGGTATCGCGTGTCGCGGACGTTCTCCGTCATGGTGATGCCGATACTGGCGCTCGCGTTCGTCTTCGGTTCGTTGCGGGCGGGCGGTACCGGTGCGCGGCTGCTGACCGGTGTCGTTATCGGGCTGGCGTATTACCTCGCGAGCGAGATGCTGGCGAACTCCGGTACTGTGTTCAACCTGAATGCGGCATTGATCGCGTGGTTGCCTACGTTAGTACTCGTTGCAGTTACTGTTTTCGCATTGTCGAGAATTCGGTAGGGCGGTCGGTCAGCGTTGCTGAAAATTCGTCGATCTGATTCGCGAGCGGCATGCGTTGATCCCGCTCCTTCGAAACCCCACTCAGTCGCCGGGACCAATGCATGCCGCTCGCTGGTTCGGCAGGACATTCGCGAAACCGGCAACGCATTTTTCGCGCTGGTCAACGTCGCGGCAAAGCGCGCTTATTTTTTCTTCTTCGGGTAGTGGACGAGGCGGGTGCCGCTGAGACGGTCGTGCCAGGTCAGCCTGTCCTTGTCCCAGAGTTGCCACAGGAAACCGAGGCCGGCGGGAGCCCATGACAAAATCGCGGCGAAGAAGCGAATCGTCGCCTGTCCCAGCGTTGCACGGCGCTGATCCGGGGTCTCGAGCTGCAGGCCCCAGGACTGCATGCCCAGCGTTCGTCCCTTGCCGGTCCAGAAGCCGACAAAAAATGCGTAGGTAACGACGAGCAGCGACAGCTGATACAGGAAATCGTTGGGCGCGACGGCTTCGCCACGTCGCATCGCAATGAAAGGAATCGTCACGAGAAACAGGACGGCCATAACGAGCAGTGTGTCGTAGAGTATCGCGCCGATGCGGCGCAGGAGACCGGTATTCTGCATGTCAGAGACTCTCGACGTGGCGCACGATGCGTTCGCGCGTCGCGTTGTCCGGCAGCGGCCCGAAGCCGGCGCCGGCGTTGTCCTGCATGTGGGAGAGCTTGCTCGTCGCCGGGATCACCGCCGTCACGGCCGGGTGGCTGATGACGAATTTCAGGAATACCTGGCCCCAGCTCGACGCAAATTCCCGCGCCCAGTCCGGTAACGGCGAGCGGCCGACCTTGCGAAACAGGTCGCCGCTCTTGAACGGCCGGTTGATCAGCACTGCGATGCCCATGTCACGCGCCAAGGGCAGCACCCGGTGTTCGGCCTCGAGTTCGCCGACGGAATAATTGATCTGGATGAACTGCGGTTTGAACGTTTTCATCTCTGCGGCGAGCGCTGCGTGCGCGCCGGCGCGATAGTGTGTCAGGCCGTTATAGCGTATGCGCCCCTCGTCCTGCCATTGCCGAATCGTCTCCATGTGTACAGCCGTGTCGCGCAGGTTGTGCACCTGCATCAGGTCGATGACGTTGGCATTCATCAATTCAGCTGACCTCTGCATTTGCGAAACGCCGGACTCGCGGCCGGTCGTCCAGACTTTCGTCGCGAGAAACAGGTCGCCGCGCGACCCACCGGCATCGATAATGTCGCCGATGACTTGCTCTGATCGGTTGTACATCGGCGACGTGTCGATGACGCTGCCTCCGCGGCGTGTCAACGTATCGACGATTTCCTTGCGAACGGCGATCGCGTCCGGTGTCGATTCGACGTCGAAGACGGCATAGGTACCGAGCCCGATGACGGGCAGCGTCTCGTCGGTTCCGGGGATCGTCCTCCGCCGCATCGATTCGTCAGCAGCCATCGTCAGCGCCGGCATCAGCCCGAGCGCGCCTGCGGCCTTGATGACGCGCCGTCGCGTCCACGTTGTCGTCTTCATTCGTCATTTCCCGTTGTCGACCAGCCACCTTCGGCGTCACGCCGGCGGTACTCGCGCCCGAGCCACAGTGTAATCAGCGACCACAGTAGTGCAAACGGGACCAGCACGACTGCGATGCCGGACACGCCGAGCGCCCACATTGCTTTGACCGACCAGGTGCCGATAAGGTCCCCGCCGCGGTAAACGGCGGTGTCGACGAAATTCTTCGCCTTGTATTTGTCTTCGGGGGTGACGACCGAATAGAGCATGTCGTTGGTCGGTTTCATGAAGCCGAAACCGATCGCGCGACGTATTGCCTGGAATATAGCGACGAACATCAGCGCCGGGTTCAGCGACAGTAGTGCGAACCCGATCAGCGAGACGATGGGCATCAGCGACAGTGTCCAGCCGACGCCCAGCTTGCGGACCGCGTGTTTGACGAGCAGCAGCTGGAATAGCAGCGACAGGATGCCGGTCGCACCATCTATATAGCCGAACAATTGTGTCCTGGCGTCGGCGCCCTCGATTTTGGAGCCGACGAGCTCGGCCATGAACATGTACAGCGCTGTGCCGAGCAGACTCGCGATAACCGACGAGAACGAGATCGCCATGAAATACGGTGATCGCACGACGGCCTTGAGGCCGGCAAGCGCGCTGCCGCCTAGCGGCCGCGTGCTCGCGACCGTCTTGGTAATTTCATCGGAATGCTCCGCCTCGACCCAGTGGCGCAACTGGTGGATGCAAAAAACGCCGACCAGCAGCAGCGTTGCGGAAATCGGCAGCAGGTTCTGGAAACCCAGCGGCAGAACGAGCTGGCTGGTTGCCAGCGGGCCGACCAGTGCGCCGGCGCTGCCGCCGGCGGAGATGACGCCGAACAGCCGCCGGCCCTGCTCGCGGGTGTA
>JBFIQH010000003.1:0-48670 GCA_041609735.1 Woeseiaceae bacterium
CCGGCGGGCTACCAGGAAGATACGCGACCGCGCGATGCCTGCAGCGACATCAGCCGCATCGACCGCATGCGCCAGAATGGCGAGGCACGCAGCGTCAATCTCTACAAGCCGGATGGCTCCGAAGCCGGCCACATACATTTCATCATTTACAGCGACGATCATCCGCTCGTGCTCTCGGAAGCGCTGCCGATCCTCGAGCACATGGGGGTCGAGGTCTACACGGAACGCCCGTACGAGCTCAAGATTGCAGAGGACGACTGGTTCTGGATCCAGGACTTTCACCTGCGCCACGAGAGCGGCGCCGAAATCGACGTCGAGGAAGGCGCGCGACGATTCGAGGAGTGCTTCATGCGGGCGCTCGTTGGCGACGTCGAGGACGACGGGCTCAATCGCCTGGTGCTCGCGGCCGAGCTCGACTGGCGCCAAGCCGTATTGATGCGCGCCTACACCAGGTACCTGCTGCAGCTCGGTATGCCGTTCAGTCAGGCTTACATGGAGGACGTGCTGGTCGCACACGCCGGCACCGTGCGCCTGCTCGTTAAACAATTCGAGGCGCAGTTCGATCCTTCATTGGCGCAAAAGGCGCGCAAGGAGGCGCACGAGGATACCGTCAGCGCTGTGCGCAGATCGGTTGCCCGGGCGCGAAACGTCGACGAGGACCGCATTCTCAACGCCTATGCCGGCGCGTTTGCGGCGTCGTTGCGTACCAATTACTACATCGTCGACGAGGACGGCCGGCCGAAGACGTACCTGTCGATCAAGTTTGATCCGAAGCGGATGCCCGAGGTACCGCTGCCGCGGCCGAGCTTCGAGATTTTTGTCTATTCGCCGGATGTCGAAGGCGTGCACCTGCGCGGCGGCGAAATCGCACGCGGCGGCCTGCGCTGGTCGGACCGCCGCGAGGACTTTCGGACCGAAGTTCTCGGCCTCATGAAGGCGCAGGTCGTCAAGAACACCGTTATCGTTCCAACCGGCGCGAAAGGTGGATTCTTCTGCAAGAACCTCCCCACCGAGGACCGCGACGCCATGCTTGCCACCGGCGTCGCCTGCTACAAAACGTTCATCCGTGGACTGCTCGATATCACCGACAATGTTGTCGATGACAAAGTCGTCACACCGAAGAATGTCGTGCGCCGCGACGGCGACGACCCGTATCTCGTCGTTGCCGCCGACAAGGGAACCGCGACGTTTTCGGATATCGCGAACAGCATCTCTGTCGAATACGGCTTCTGGCTCGACGACGCATTCGCGTCCGGCGGCTCGGCCGGTTACGACCATAAGAAGATGGGAATTACGGCGCGCGGCGCCTGGGAGGCCGTCAAACGTCATTTCCGTGAGCAGGGACTCAATACCCAGCGTCAGCCATTTACAGTCGCAGGCATCGGCGACATGAGCGGCGACGTATTCGGCAATGGCATGCTGTTGTCGAAGAAAATCAAGCTCGTTGCTGCGTTCAATCACCTGCACATCTTTATCGACCCGGACCCCGATATGGCCGCCAGCTTCCGTGAGCGCAGCCGGCTGTTCAAAAAACAGCGATCGGGCTGGGCCGACTACGACGAGAAACTGATTTCGAAAGGCGGCGGCGTATTCTCGCGGCAGTCGAAGACGATTCGTCTCAGTGCCGAGATGCGGCGCATGCTCGATACCGAGGAAAAATCGCTGCAGCCGGACGCGTTGATCAAGCTGATCCTGAAAATGAAAGTAGACCTGTTATGGAACGGCGGCATCGGCACCTACGTTAAAGCAAGTTCGGAGGGCAACTCCGACGTCGGTGACCGCGGCAATGACCGGGTGCGAGTCGACGCGGACGAACTGCGCTGCCGGGTGATCGGCGAAGGCGGCAACCTCGGGCTCACGCAGCGCGCACGTATCCAGTTCAGCCAGCTCGGCGGACGCATCAATACCGACTTCATCGACAATTCGGCCGGCGTAGACAGCTCGGACCGCGAAGTCAACATCAAGATCCTGCTGAGCGACGTGGCGAAGAAAAAGGGTATGCCGCGGCCGAAACGCAACGAACTGCTGTCGTCGATGACCAAGGATGTCGCGAAACTCGTGCTGCGCAATAACTATTTGCAGACGCAAGCCATCAGCATGAGCGAAGTGCGTTCTGTCGAGCGCATCGACGAAACCGCCCGCCTGATAACCAATCTCGAACGCACCGGACTGCTCGACCGCGATCTCGAGTACCTGCCGGACGACGTCGAAATCGAGGAACGCAAGGCCCGCAAGCAGGGCTTCACGCGTCCGGAACTCGCGGTCGTGCTCAGCTACGCGAAGATCGACCTTTACAACGGGCTGATTTCGTCGAACGACACGATGGAGGATTTTCTGCGTGCCGACCCGCCGCGCTACTTCCCGGCGATACTGCGGCGCCGTTATGCCGACCTGCTGCCGACGCACCGCCTGAGCCGGCAGATTCTAGGCACCTTGATCGCGAACGACATCGTCAACCGCATGGGCCCGGCATTCGTCAAGCGCATCCAGATCGACACGGGCGCCAGCGTCGTCACGATTGCCCGGGCGTATACCGTGTCACGGCAGGTTTGCCGCGCCGGCAACCTGCTGAAGACCATCGAGTCGCTCGATTACAAGATTCCGGCGCGGGCGCAGGTATCGATGATGTTCGAGGTCGCGCGCACGTTGCGGCACGTCTGCTATTGGCTCATCGAGCGATTCGGTGACCGGCTCGAGATCGAGCCGGCCGTCGAGCGGTTGCGTGACGGCATGACTGCGGTCTACACGCGTACCGGCAACGTCATGTCGACGGCCGCGCGCGAACGGCACCAGAATGCCGCCGAGAACTTCAGGAAGATGGGCGTGCCGGAGAATATCGCGGACCGCATGTCGGCACTGCTGTTGACGCGTGCCGCTCTCGACATCGCGGACCTGGCTGCCGAGTTCGAACGGGACGTGCTCGAAACCGCGAAAATCTACTCTGCGTTCAACGAAAACCTCGGGCTCTACTGGCTGCACAACTGCGTGGAGGACCTGTCGGTCCATGGCCGCTGGCAGGCTATCGCGCGCAGCAATCTGCGCGAAGAGTTCTACCGTATCCGCCGCGAGATTGCGTCACAGTTGCTGGCGAAACAGAGCAAGCGCGACATGAATGTGCGCGTCGACGAATGGCTGCAGGCGCATTCCGAAGGCGTGACGCGCTTCAAGCAGATGACTGAGGAAATGAAGCTGCGCGGGCAGATCGATTTTGCGACACTGACGGTTGCGGCACAGGTGCTGCGCGACCTGATTGCGCACTAGCCCGAAGTCTGCACAATTCCGAAAACACCGACACTGGAGAAAACATGGCGGGCAAACTGCTGCTTTGTCGTCACGGACAAAGCGACTGGAACCTGAAGAACCTGTTCACGGGATGGACCGACGTCGACCTCACCGAAAAGGGCATTACCGAGGCTCGAGACGCCGGCAAGCTGCTGGTCGAACTCGGCTATTCCTTCGACATTGCCTATACGTCGGTGCTGAAACGCGCAATCCGGACGTTGTGGCTCATGCTCGACGAGATGGACGCGATGTGGATTCCGGTTATCCGCGACTGGCGCCTGAACGAGCGCCACTACGGCGCACTGCAGGGGCTCAACAAGGCGGAGACCGCCGCCAAGTACGGCGACGAGCAGGTACACATCTGGCGACGCAGCTATGACATACCGCCGCCGCCACTGGAACCGGACGACGAGCGTCACCCGTCGCACGATCCGCGCTACAAGGGCATCGCCAACCTGCCCGCCTCGGAATCGCTCGCACTGACGCTCGACCGCGTGCGCCCCTGCTGGGAGGAACTCATCGCACCGGACCTCAAAGCCGGCAAGAACGTGCTGATCGCCGCACACGGCAACAGCCTGCGTGCGCTCGTCAAGATGCTCGACGGCATCTCCGACGAGGAGATTACCGGTTTCAATATTCCGACCGGCATTCCGCTCGCCTACGAGCTCGACGACGACCTGCAGCCGGTGTCGCGGGAATTTCTCGGCGATCCGGACGCGGTCGCCAAGGCTGCCGCCGCCGTTGCCGCGCAGGGCAAGGCAAAATGATCCTGGCGCTCGGCGAGCGAGAACCGGTCATCGAGGGAGACGGTCACTTCATTGCCGGCAATGCAACGGTCATCGGCAGCGTGCGGCTGAGGGCGCAGTCGAGCGTCTGGTTCAACAGCGTATTGCGCGGCGACAACGACTGGATCGTCATCGGTGAGCGCAGCAACATCCAGGACCATTCGGTGCTGCACACCGACCCGGGAATCGAACTCGTCGTCGGCAACGGCGTCACGGTGGGCCACCGGGTCATGCTGCACGGATGTCGAATCGGGGACAATTCGCTGATCGGCATCGGCAGTACGATCATGAACGGCGCATCGGTCGGCAGCAACTGCGTCGTCGGTGCGCACTCGCTGATCACTGAGAACAAGACATTTCCCGAGGGGTCGCTGATCATGGGTACGCCGGCGAGCGTCGCGCGGCCATTGACCGACGAAGAAATCGCGATGCTGCAACGTTCGGCCGAAGTCTACGTCGCAAACGCGAAGCGGTTTAACCAGGAATTGCGGGCATCGGGCCGCTAGACGCAACCCGTTCCGGGACAGTCACTATTTTTGCCGGCGCGGATCGGAACGCTTGCGAGCCCGCTTCGGATCGACAACCCTGACAAGCCCTTCCTGCGAGGTCGATGCGATCAGCGTGCCGTCCGCGGTGAACAGCTGGCCACGCGCAAATCCCCGGGCACCTGACGCGTTCGGGCTGTCGATCGCATAAAGCAGCCACTCGTCGACCCGAAACTCGCGATGAAACCATAACGCGTGGTCGAGGCTGGCCATGATGACGTTGTCGCGGACGAATGAGAGACCGTGCGGCAGCGTGCTCGCACCAAGCAGTTCGTAATCCGATACGTAAGCAAGCAGGTTCTGATGCAGCGACAGGTCGTCGGGCAGCGCGCTGACCGCGCGAATCCAGACGTGCGACGCCGGAGGCAACTTCTCGCGTTGCTCGAAATTCAGCGCCCGCACCGGGCGAAATTCGAACGGCCGCTTCTCGGTCAGGAAACGGCGCATCTTCATCGGCACACTGTCCGGCAGGTCGCGCGCATATTCGTGCAGTGCCCGCAGTTCACCGGGCGGCGGCACGTCCGGCATCGTGGCCTGATGCTCGAGACCCGGCTCAGGGTTCTGGAACGATGCGGCGAGATTGAGGATCGGCCGTCCGTGCTGAATCGCGACGACGCGGCGATTCGAGAAGCTGCCGCCATCGCGCGCGCGATCGACCTCGTAAACGATCGGCGCCTCGATATCGCCGCGCCGCAGGAAATACGCGTGCAGCGAATGCGCGACACGGTCCTCGACCGTGTGCTGCGCGGCTGACAGCGCCTGGCCGAGAACCTGCCCGCCGAACACCTGCGGACTGCCGATGTCGCGGCTGTCGCCTCGAAAGATATTGTCCTCGATCCGCTCGAGGCCAAGCAGCGAGATCAGGTCGGCAAGCACCTCATGCATTGGCCGAGAACTCAAACGTCAGTGCGGCCGCCGTCCACCGCGATGCCAGTGCCGTTGACGAACATCGAATCGTCACTGGCCAGGAAAAGCACGACCTTTGCGACGTCGATCGGCTCGCCGAGTCGATGCGCCGCGGTGTGCTGGATGCAGAAATCCCGCAGCCCTGCATTCTTCCGAAACACCTCGCGGCTGACGGGCGTCATAATCGCGCCGGGCTGTACGTAGTTCGCGGTGATGCCGAAATCACCGGTCTCCGCGGCGAGTGCGCGCGTGATCGCGGCGAGGTTCGCTTCCGCACGATCGAAGGCGCCGGCTCCGTCCGCAGAGAACACGCTGCGCAGGAAGCCGATGTTGATAATGCGGCCCGCAGGGCTCTTTTTCAGCTCGGGCAGCGCCGCGCGGCAGATGGCCATCGTCAGCTCCGTGCGCCGCTCGAGCAGGCTGTCCAGCGCCTCGCCCGGCGCGCTGACCGGTTTCTCCGGGTTGATCGGAAAATCACAGACCAGGATGTCGATACCGCCGAGTTTCCTGACCGCAGCATCGATGGTCTCGGACTGTCTGGCCGGCAGCTTGAGGTCGGCAACGAGGCCGCTGATGCCGCGTACACCGCGGAAGTGCTGTTCGACGCCGCTGACGCTGACGTCGACCGCCAGTACCTTCGCGCCATGCTTCGCCAGCGTGCGCGCTACCGCCTCGCCGATACCGTCGGCGGCGTTGACGACAACAGCCTTGAGCCCATAGAGGCGCGGCGGTTCGCTCATCGGTCTGTCCTGCTGCGCGGGGTTAATTTTCGCCGCATTGGCGCCGGAATCGTCTCAATCACGCGGGCAGCTTAAAGTCCGCGAACTGCTTGCGCAATTCGATCTTCTTCACTTTGCCGGTCGCCGTATGCGGTAACTCGTCTACAAAGGCCACGGCATTTGGTATCCACCAGTCGGCAACCTTGCCGGACAGGAAGCCGAGCAGCTCCTCCTCGGTGGCCGACTGGCCCTCGGCCAGCACGACGACCAGCAGCGGGCGTTCGGTCCATTTCGGGTGATGGACGCCGATCACGGCGGCTTCAGCGACGGCCGGGTGACCGATTGCGGTGTTTTCGAGCTCGATCGAACTGATCCACTCGCCGCCGGACTTGATGACGTCCTTGGTACGATCGGTGATCGCCATGTAGCCCTGTGGGTCGATCGTCGCGACGTCGCCGGTGTCGAACCAGCCGTCGTCGGTATGCGACCCGGCGCTGCCGTCGAGCTTGAAGTAGTCGCTGCATATCCACGGACCGCGCACCTGCAGTGCGCCGTAGGCGACGCCGTCCCACGGCAATTCGTTGCCGTCGTCGTCGACGATACGCAGCTCGCAACCGAAGATGCCGCGCCCGGCCTTCGTCGCGAGATCCAGCTGCTCGTCCGGCGACAGGTGCTCGAGCCCGGCTTTCAGGGAATTCGCCGTGCCCAGCGGGCTCATCTCGGTCATGCCCCAGCCCTGGCAGACCTGCACGCCGTGCTTGTCGCGAAATGCCTCGATCATCGATCGCGGCACGGCAGCACCGCCGATGACCGTGCGTTTCAGCTTGTCCAGTCGCTTGCCGGCTTTTTCGGTATAGGCGAGCAGTGCGAGCCACACCGTCGGTACGCCGAGCGCCTGCGTAACGTCCTCGCTGTCCAGCAGTTCGCACAGCGTTTCGCCGTCGCCCATTTTCGGGCCCGGCAGCACGAGTTTCGCGCCGACGATCGCTGCCGAATACGGAACGCCCCAGGCATTCACGTGAAACAATGGCACGACTGGCAAGACCGAATCGCGGCTGGAAAGGTTCAGCGTATCCGGTGCGATGCTGGCGTAGGCATGCAGTACCGTAGATCGGTGGCTGTACAGCACGCCCTTGGGATCGCCGGTCGTTCCGGACGTGTAGCAGAGTGCCGATGCCGTGTTCTCGTCAAGGTCCGGCCAGGCGTAGTCGGCGGAAGCCGATGCGATCAGCGTTTCGTAGCAATGGACGTTCGGGAGTGACGTCTCGGGCATATGAGCCTCGTCGGTCATGACGATGAAACCCTCGACGTCCGGGATCTTGTCGGCGATTTTCTCCAGCAGCGGCATGAACATCGGGTCGACGAAAATCAGCCGATCCTCGGCGTGATTGATGATGAAGATCAATTGATCCGCGAACAGCCGCGGATTGATCGTGTGGCAGACGAATCCGGCCCCACTGACGCCGTAATAGACCTCCAGGTGCCGGTGGTCATTCCATGCGATCGTGCCGAGACGGTCGCCGGGCTTGATGCCGAGGCTCGTCAATGCGTTGGCCAGGCGCTTGGCGCGTCCGATCGCGTCACGCCAGCTGTATCGATGCCGCGGATTATCGAGCGTTACCGAGACGATTTCCCGGTCGCCGTGAAAGCGGTTCACGTGCTCAGCGATCGACGAGATCGAGAGCGGCGTATTCATCATCAGGCCCTGCATGATTGCCCCCCGTCTAGAAATATCGGTGCCGTGCCGTCCGCGTGTCGCGGCCGGCTGCTGTCGGTGTTGTATTGATTCAGCCTGGCCTAATCTACCAGAACCGCGCGATCACGTGCGCGCGATCGGACCGCGAATCAGTCGGGGCGTTTGGGCGAGCCGGCGCCAGCGAAGTACCAGATGATCAGGCCGACGACCGGAAATGCGGCGACGACCAGAATCCAGATCAGCTTGGCCAACGAATCCCGCTTGCTGTTCAATATCTGGATTCCCGCATACACGACGAGGATCAGGTGAATGACTCCGAATACTCCCAAACCGTCCATCAGTGTCTCCTGCTTTTGATGCCCGCGCCACGCGCACCGTTACGACTGCTCCTCGAAAAAATACATGCCGAGTGTTTCGGCGACGCAGGCGGGCTTGCGCTCGTTTTCGATCTCGATCCGCACCTCGGAGGTCAGCAGCATCGCCCCTGCACGACGCCGTGCCTGCAGTATCTTGGCGCGTGCCCGAACTCGCGCGCCGCATTCGATCGGTGTGTAAAAACGCACCTTGTTGACGCCGAAATTGATCGCGCGTTCGAGGTTTTCAACGTGGATGAAGTCTTTGGTCAGCGCCGGGATCAGTGCCAGTGTAAGGTAACCATGCGCGATCGTTTTTCCGCCGGGCATCTCCTTCGCCGCACGCTCGGTATCGACATGGATCCATTGGTAGTCTGCCGTGGCTTCCGCGAACTGGTCAATGCGGTTCTGATCGATAACCACCCAGTCGGACAGTCCGGCCTCCATGCCTTCCAGTGCCTTCGCATCTTCGATGGATTTGATGACGTGCAAATGCCGGTCCTTGTCCTGTGCCGCGGTTCCGGTCTAGAGATACACAGATACGAATGCTGCCGCAAGTGTTATGTTGCACCAATATGGCGGCTCGCCCGACGAAATCATCCCGAATATTCGCGGTCGTACTCGCGGCCGGCGAGGCCCGGCGCTTCGGCCGCACGAAGCAGCTGGCCTGCCCGCCCGGACATAACGAGCCGCTGGTCGGGTGCGTTATGCGGCGCGCCGTCGAGGCTTGCGGCGACCGTGTCCTGCTGATCACCGGTCACGATGCAGACGCGGTTATCGCCGGCGCATCGCCTGCACGGGGCTTCATCGCATTCAACGAGCGTTATGCCGATGGACTGGGGACCTCCGTCGCCTGTGCCGCGCGGGCTCTCGCGCATGTGGCCGACGCAATGTTGCTCATGCTGGCGGACCAGCCGCGCATCAGCGCGGCGCACCTCGACAGGCTGCGCCGTGCGTGGACCGGCGATGCCCGGCATGTCGTCGCCACGGCATTTGGCGACGAGATCGGCGCTCCGGCGCTGCTGCCGCGCGGCACGTTCGGCCGGCTCAAAGCACTAACCGGCGACCGTGGCGCGAAATCCCTGTTTGGCAATGAGGACGTGCAGCTGACCACGCTGCGCTGCGACGCTGCGGCCGTCGACGTCGACACGCCGGCCGACCTGGAGTCACTCGCTTAGCCGACCGTGTGCGCGTGTGCCGTGCATCGCTCGCAGTTGACCCAGCCGGAATCGCCGTCGACGTAATACTCTTTTTTCCAGATCGGCAATCGCACTTTGACTTCGTCGATGATGTAGCGGCACGCCAGGAAAGCCTCGTCTCGATGCGGGGAAGAGACACCCACCCAGACCGCGCAGTCGCCGACCTCGAGCATGCCGGTGCGATGCACGCAGTGCGCGTGCAGGTGCGGGTATTTCGTCGCGGCCTCGACGATGATCTTTTCGCCTTCACTGACTGCGAGGGGCGCATAGGCTTCGTATTCGAGCCGCAGCACATCCTGGCCGTCATTGCGATTGCGTACCCAGCCTTCGAATCCGCAATACGCGCCCGCTGCGTTGTCGAACAATCGTCGCCGCAGTGCGTCCGGATCGATGGTATCGGGTGTCACGACAAGCATTTCAGCCTCCTGCGACCGGTGGAAACAGCAGCACGGTATCGCCGTCACTGACCGGCGCATCCCAGTCCGTCATTTCGTCATTGATCGCAACCTTGCAGTGCGCCAATGGTTCCGATGAGCCATGCCGTGCGCGGGTCGCACGGAACACATCGCCGGCCGTCGCGGCGTCGGTTCGCAGGGATTCGCTGGATACCCCGGCACGCTCGCGAAACATCGCGAAGTATCGAACGGTAATTGTCTTCATGACGATACACCGAGCGCGCTTTTGTCCAGGTCTTCGGGCGTATTGACGTTGTGCAACGCATCGGGATTCGGCTGGTTGAGCAGCTTGGTATCGGAGCGAATCAGAATCTTCCGCGGACAGACGATCCCTTCGTCGACGAACCGCCGGACAATGGGCCGCGCACTTTTGCTGTAAATCGCGCACAACGGCTCTGGCAGACCGTCGCTGCTGCTCCGAAATGCCGTAAACGGGCGGTTGCGGCTCTGCTTCGCCACCAGTTGCTCGAGCGTCAGCGCGTCGAGATTGGGCAGATCACAGGCAACGACGAGCCAGTCGACATCCGGATACTCGTCCATCGCGCTCAGAATTCCCGCAAGCGGGCCGATGTCCGCGTAGCGATCGACGATCTGCGGAAAACGGCTGCGCTCTTCATCGTCGCACTGGTCCGGCCGCGTCGAGACGAATTGCCGGTCGGTGACCGGCGCGAGGAGACGGACTGCCGATTCGAGCTGCGTGCGGCCATCGTGTACCAGCAGCGCCTTGTCCGTGCCCATGCGGCGGCTGCGGCCGCCGGCAAGCACGAGCCCGTACAGCGATTGCCCGGCGTCATTGCTCACGGGTGCGGCCGCTCGTAATCGCGCTTGCCGCCCGATTTCGACATCAGTTTTGTATCGCGGATGACGATGTCATGCGATAGCGCCTTGCACATATCGTAGATCGTCAGCGCCGCGACCGACGCGCCGGTCAGCGCCTCCATCTCGACGCCGGTCTTGTGGTGCACCTTGCAGCGGCATTCGACGACGGCAGTGTCGCCCTCGATGCGAATATCGACGTCGCACTTCTCAAGCCCCAATGGATGACAGAACGGAATCAGTTCGTGGGTCTTTTTCGCGGCCATGACGCCGGCGATGATCGCAGTCGCGAACACCGGTCCTTTCTTGCTATCGATTTCCCCGTCGCGCACTGCCGACAGCACGGCGTCCGGCAGGTACACCACAGAGCGCGCGATGGCCTCTCTCGCCGTCGCCGGTTTGTCGCTGACGTCGACCATGGTCGGCCGGTTGTTGTCGTCAATGTGGGTCAGCTTGCTCATTCATCCACCTATGCGATACATCTCGACCTTCGACTGCGAATGTGCCTCGGCGATCTCGGTGCGCCGCAGCTCGCTGTACCGGTCGGCGCGCTGCAGCCAGGTCCGCGACAGGATATCGGCGAGAGCGTTGTCATCGGCGCCGTTCCTCAAAGGTTCGCGCAGGTCGGTGCCGTGCGTCGCGAACAGGCAAGTATAGAGCACCCCGTCCGCCGACAGCCGTGCCCGCGAGCAGCTGCCGCAGAACGGCTTCGTGACCGACGAGATGAAGCCGATTTCGCCCTGCCCGTCCTCGTACTGATAACGTCTGGCAACCTCGCCAGGGTAGTTCTGCCCGACCGGCCGCAGCGGCCAGGCCTGCTGTATTGCCGCGAGCAGTTCACTCGACGGCACGACCTGCTCCATGCGCCAGCCGTTGCGATTGCCGACATCCATGAACTCGATCAGCCGCACGATATGGCCAGTGCCGCGAAAATGTTCGAGCAGGTCGATGACCGTGTGGTCGTTGACGCCACGCTGAACGACGACGTTAATCTTGATCGGCGTCAGCCCGGCCTTCTCCGCCGCGGCAACACCGTCGAGCACGCGACGAAGATCGCCACGACCGCCGCTCATGATTCTGAACACGTTCTCGTCGAGGCTGTCGAGGCTGATCGTCACGCGGTGCAGCCCGGCCGCCGCGAGATCCGCCGCCATCGGGGCGAGCAGCATCGCATTCGTCGTCAGCGCGAGGTCGTCGACACCGGGAAGCTCCGCCAGCCCGGCGATCAGCGTCGTAATGTTCTTGTCCAGTAACGGCTCGCCGCCGGTGAGTCGCAACTTGGAAACGCCGAGCCCGGTCGCGACCCGCGCGATCTTCAGGATTTCGCTATGCGTCAGGCGTTCCTTGCGCGAAAGGAACGCGTAGTCCTCATGAAACTCCGACGCCGGCATGCAGTACGGGCAGCGGAAGTTGCAGCGATCCAGTAACGATATACGCAGGTCGTGCAGGGGCCGTCTGAGGGCGTCCTGCAGGGTTTCCGGGTCCTTGCGTTGCAATACCTTGACGTTCATTCCTAGTATTTTGCCTCAACAGTGGCTGTTTATCATGACGAAGCGTCGCACGTGACCGAAACACTGCGGCGGCCGCTGCGCATCGCTCCCGCTCCTTCGAAACCCCACTCAGTCGCCGGGACCGATGCACACCGTCCGCCGCCCCACTATCAGCGCCCACCACGACTCGAAATGAATGGGCGTCCGGCCGAATCCCTGTCCGCAGAATCGAGGAGTCGGATCGCCCACGGCCGCAAGAAAAGTCGATTCGTGTAGCGGCGCGGTGCGCGCACAGGTCCTGTGAGTGAGTGAAGTTTCGAACGGAGCAGGACCTGTGCGCGTGCCGCGCCGTCCCAACGCTATGGCGTTCTTTCCGACGTGGTCCATCCGAAGCCTTCCTTTTTATAGAATTGTTGGGCATGCTGCGCGCCCTATGAATGTGACCTTTACTGACGAAGAACTCGCCTTCCGCGAAGAGGTCCGGGGATTTTTTGCCAATGAGTACCCCGCCGACATCCTCGACAAGCAAAACCGCGGGATACCACTGACCAAGGAAGACTACGTTCGTTCCATGAAAGCGCTGCACGTTCGCGGCTGGACCGGCGTCAACTGGCCCGTCGAATACGGCGGTACCGGCTGGACACCGATCCAGAAGTACGTGTTCGCGACGGAGATGGCCGAAGCAAACGCGCCGGAGAATCTTC
This sequence comes from Woeseiaceae bacterium, assembly GCA_041609735.1. Classification (GTDB taxonomy): domain Bacteria; phylum Pseudomonadota; class Gammaproteobacteria; order Steroidobacterales; family Woeseiaceae; genus UBA1847. The sequence goes on from JBFIQH010000003.1 coordinate 12,951, forward strand.
CCTTCGGCTTGAGCATGGTCGGCCCGGTCATCTATACGTTTGGCAATGACGAGCAGAAAAAACGCTTCCTGCCCGACATACTGTCGGCCGACGTCTGGTGGTGCCAGGGCTACTCTGAGCCCGGCTCGGGGTCCGACCTCGCGTCGCTGAAGACGCGCGCCGACCTCGCCGGCGATCACTACATTGTCAATGGCACGAAGACATGGACGACGCTCGGGCAGTATGCGGACTGGATCTTTATTCTCGCCCGCACGAATACCGACGTCGCGCGCCGTCAGGAAGGCATCAGTTTCCTGCTCGTCGACATGAAAACGCCGGGCGTCAGCGTCAAGCCGATCATCACGATCGAGGGCGACCACGAGGTCAACGAGGTGCACTTCGAGGATGTCGTTGTACCGCTGGATAACCTCGTCGGTGAGGAGGGTAAAGGCTGGACCTACGGCAAGGTGCTGTTGCAGCACGAACGCACGAACATCGCCGGCGTTGCGCGCTCGAAGTTCCGTCTCGCCCGGCTCAAGGAGCAGGTGCGTCAGCCGGTACGTGGTGCCGCGCCGCTGGCGGAGGACCGCAACTTCATGCGCCGGATTGCCGGTGTCGAAGTCGAGCTGAAGGCACTGGAGTACACCGAGCTGCGCACGCTCGCCGCGGTTGCCTCGGGCAAGGCACCTGGGCCCGAGTCGTCGATACTGAAAATCGCCGGCACCGAGCTGCAGCAGGCCATTGACACGCTGTACCTCGATGCGGCCGGCTATTACGCACTGCCTTACGTGCCGGCTCAATACGAACCCGGTTACGACGGGCCGCGTGTCGGCGAAGGCGCGGAGACACGAACTTCGCTGAAATACTTCAATTATCGCAAGGCGTCGATCTACGGCGGCTCCAACGAGATCCAGAAGAACATCATTTCCAAGCACGTGCTTGGTTTGTAGCCCCGGGACGCTCATGGATTTTACGCTCAACGAAACGCAACAGATGCTGGCGGACAGCATCGAAAAATTCATCGAGAACGAATACCACTTCGATGCCCGGCAGACCTACGCCGGCAGTGAACGGGGCTTCAGCGACGAGGTCTGGCAAACGTTCGCCGATCTCGGCTGGACGTCGGTCCCGTTCAGCGAGGCGGACGGCGGCTTCGACGGCACCTCGGTCGACACGATGGTCGTCATGCAGCGCCTCGGGCGTGGCCTCGTCGTCGAGCCCTACCTCGCCAATATCGTGCTGGCCGGCGGCATACTGAAGCGACTCGCGAACGACGAACAGCGCCGGCGCTGGCTGCATCCGCTGATCGCCGGCCAACTGCACGCCTCGCTGGCCTTCGTCGAGCCGCAGGCGCGCTACGATCTCGGCAATGTCGAAACGACCGCATCGCGCGAGGCTGACGGGTGGCGACTGAACGGCCACAAGGGCCTGGTGCAGAATGGCCGCAATGCCTCGCTGTTGCTGGTGCCTGCCCGCACCGCGGGTGAGGCGACCGACCGCGACGGCATCAGCCTGTTTGCGGTCGATCCGAACGCCGATGGCGTGTCCGTGCTCGATTACCCGACCGTCGACGGGCACAACGCCGCGGAGATTCGTTTTGACAACGTCATTGCCGGCGCGGATGCGCTGATCGGCGACGAGGGACAGGCGCTCGCGGCACTCGATGCGACGATCGACGAAGCGACGCTGGCCGTCTCTGCAGAAGCCGTCGGCATCATGCAGATCATGAAGGACAAGACCGTCGAATATTCGAAGCACCGCATGCAGTTCGGCGTGCCGATCGGCAGTTTCCAGGCGCTGCAGCACAGGATGGTCGACATGCTGACCGCGTGCGAGCAAAGCCAGTCGTTGCTGATGTACGCGACGATGGTGCATGCCGCCGGCCACGACGATGCCCGCTGGGCAATAAGCGCGATCAAGTACAAAATCGGCACGTCCGGCCGCAAGGTCGGCGAGGAAGCCGTGCAGCTGCATGGCGGCATGGGCGTCACCTGGGAACTTGATATCGCGCATTATTTCAAGCGCCTGATCGCTATCGGCCAGATGTTCGGTAACGCCGACTGGCACCTCGACAAGCTCGCCGCCTGACAGAGCACCAATGCTGCCCGCCGATATCGCCACCTGGTTCGCGAATAACCAGGAGGCTTTGTGGGTAACAACGCTGCTGCTCGACCTGGCCGGCACCGTCTTGCTATACCGGCTGTTCGGCAAGGTCGGGCTGCAGGTCGCCATCGCAACGGCGATCATCCTCGCCAACTTGCAGGGTCCGAAACTGACGATCATCTTCGGCCTGGAAACCAGCCTCGGCGTAATTTTCTATTCGACGATATTCTTTGCCACCGACGTGCTGTCGGAGAACTACGGCAAGCGCGAAGCCGCGAAAGCCGTCTGGATGGGTTTTACCGTCAGCATCATTGTGCTCGTCATGATGACGCTCGCGCTGCTGTTCCAGCCAAGCACGAACCCGGCGACGGCCGAATTCTCGAACGACGTGCACGAGAGCTTCGAAACGATCCTCGGCTTCTCGTGGCGCTTCGTTCTCGGGTCGCTGTTTGCCTACCTCGTCAGCCAGCGCTTCGACGTCTGGGCATTTCACAAGATCAAGTCCCTAACCGGGGAACGCTGGCTGTGGCTGCGCAACAACGGCTCGACGATCGCGTCACAGCTGATCGATACGACGCTCTACTCGCTCGTTGTCTGGTGGGGAACGGTCGAGCTCGCGACTGCGCTCGCGCTGGGCGCAGCGAAGATGGTGTTCAAAGTCGCCATCGCAATCATCGACACGGCATTCATCTACTGGGCGAGGCACGCGTTCCTGCGGCAACAGGCACTGGCCGCCGGGCGCGCCTGATACCATAGCCGGCATGCAGGCATCGGGCATCATCACGATCACCACGGACTTCGGTCACAAGGGGCCGTTCGCCGCCGTCATGAAGGGCGTCATACTCGGGCGCTTTCCGGAGGCCCGCGTCGTCGACCTGGCCCACGACATTCCGGCGCAGTGGCCGCCCGAGGCCGGGTTCTGGGTGCGTTATGCGTACCGCTACTTTCCGCGCGGCACCGTGCACGTGGCCATCGTCGACCCCGGCGTCGGCACGGAGCGCGAGATCCTGCTGGTCGATTACGACAGGCACGTATTTATTGCGCCCGACAACGGCCTTCTCGGCGGCCTGCTCGACGCCGCCGCCGACGCCGAGGTATTCAAACTGAACCTCGACGACCTTGCGGGCCTCGGGATAACGAATCCCAGCGCAACGTTTCACGGTCGCGATATCTTCGCGCCGCTGGCTGCCGAGATCGCGGCCGGTCGCGTCGACGTCGCCGACGTCGGGTTGCCGACGTCGGACTGGACGCCGGGCTGGCTCGACGAGCCGGACGTTGCGGCGCACCGTGTTGCCGGGGTGATCGTCACGGTCGACGCGTTCGGCAACCTGATCAGCAATATCGACGCACGGCACGTCGCCGGTTTCGAATCCGCCGTTGCACAGATCGGCGGACACACGATACCGATACTCCCGACCTACGGTCGCGCACGCCCCGGCGAATTTCTCGCACTCGTCAATTCCTTTGGTGTCATCGAGGTGGCGCGGGCCGAAGGCAGTGCGGCCGAAGGGTTGGGTCTCGAGCGCGGAGCGCCACTGGTCATTCTGGATTCGGCGACAAACGATTGATTATTTCTGCGCCTGCATGGCCTGCTTTTCCAGCTTGGCCCACGAGTCCCTGAGCGTCACGACACGATTAAAAACGGGCTTCGCCGGCGTGTCGTCGACGCTGTCCCTGCAAAAATAGCCGAGGCGTTCGAACTGCACGGCATCCCCGGCCGCATGGTTCCCGAGCGCCGGTTCCAGTTTCGCGGCGACGGTCTCGAGCGATGCCGGATTGAGAATACTTTTCAGGTCGTCCGCGGTGTTCGGATTCGCTGCGGTGAACAGGCGATCGTAGAGCCGCACTTCCGCGTCAATGGCGTGCTCCGCGGATACCCAGTGAATCGTCCCCTTGACCTTGCGGTCGCTCGAAGCACTGCCGCTGCGCGTCTCCGGATCATAACTGCAGCGTAGTTCGCAAACGTTGCCAGCTTTGTCAGTGATGACCTCGTCACACTTGATGATGTACGCAGATCGCAGCCGAACTTCGCCACCGGGCTTCAGCCGGAAGAACTTTCGTGGCGCGTCGATCATGAAATCGTCGTGCTCGATCCACAGCTCGCGACCAAACGGTACCTCACGCGTGCCCATGTCCGGGTCGTTCGGATGATTCATCGCCGTCATCGTCTCCACCTGCCCGTCCGGGTAGTTCGTCAGCACGACTTTCAGCGGCTTCAGCACGGCCATGCGCCGCTCCGCGCTGTCGCCCAGCGCTTCGCGAATACTGTTTTCGAGCATGCCCATCTCGATGAGCTTGTCTTTTTTCGTGACGCCGGCGCGGATGACGAAATCGCGCAGCGCGGCGGCCGGGTAGCCGCGGCGCCGCATGCCCGCTATCGTCGGCATGCGCGGATCGTCCCAGCCAGTGACGACGCCGTCGTTGATCAGTACGTTCAGGTTGCGCTTGCTGGTAATCGTGTAGGCGAGGTTCAGCCGCGAGAACTCGATCTGCCGTGGGCGTTGCGGCGGCTCGAGCTTGTCGAGGAACCAGTTGTAAAGCGGACGATGATCCTCGAATTCGAGCGTGCACAGCGAGTGCGTGATGCCTTCGTACGCATCGGACAGCGTGTGCGCAAAATCGTACATCGGGTAGATGCACCAGGTGTCGCCGGTATGCTGGTGCGTGACGTGACGAATGCGATACAGCGCCGGGTCGCGCAGGTTGATGTTCGGCGACGCCATGTCGATCTTCGCACGCAACACGTGTTCGCCGTCGGCAAACTCGCCTTCCCGCATGCGCCGGAACAGCTCGAGGTTTTCCTCCACCGTGCGGCTGCGGAACGGGCTGTCCCGCCCCGGTTCGGTCAGCGTGCCGCGGTATTCACGCGTCTCCTCTGCACTCAGGCTGTCGACGTAGGCGCAGTCCATCTCGATCAGCCGCACGGCCGCATCATAAAGGCGCTCGAAGTAATCCGACGCATGCGTCAGCCGGTCACCCCAATCGAATCCCAGCCAGTGCACGTCCTCTTCGATGGCCCGCACGAACGCCTCGTCCTCCTTGCCAGGATTCGTATCGTCAAACCGCAGAAAGGTTTTGCCGGACGTCTCGGCGGCGACGCCGAAATTCAGGCAGATCGACATCACGTGCCCGATATGCAGGTAGCCGTTTGGCTCCGGCGGAAACCGCGTCACGATGACGTCGTGTTTTCCGGATTCGAGATCCTCAAAAATGATCTGGCGGATAAAGTCCCGCGGCGCGACCCGAGGTTCGGGGCCGGTCGATGAATCGCCCATTGCGTGTCGTTTTCCGGAGTAGGGAGGCGGTATTGTAGAGATACGGCGGCCAATAGACCACGCTTGGGTTCCCGGACGAACCTTGCTGTACAATACCGCGCTTTGCCCGCGGGCCGACCCCGCAATGTCGACCTCAAGACCATGCCAACGATTACCCTGCCAGACGGATCCCACCGCGACTTTGACAACACGACCAGCGGCGCGAGCATCGCCGCCAGCATCGGTGCCGGCCTCGCCAAGGCGGCCGTTGCCGTGCGCGTCGACGGGGAGCTCTGGGACCTGACCCGCGACATCGAGGACGACGCCACGGTCGAAATCGTCACGCGCGATTCCGACGACGGCCTCGAATTGTTGCGGCACGACGCCGCCCATGTACTGGCGGAAGCGGTCAAGGAGCTGTGGCCGGAGACGCAGGTAACGATCGGCCCGGCGATCGAGAATGGCTTTTACTATGATTTCTCGCGCGACGAACCGTTCACCGAGGACGATCTCGAGACGATCGAAAAGCGCATGCGCGAAATCGTTGATCGCGACGAGCCGATCGTGCGCGAAGTCTGGGACCGGGACGACGCCGTCGAGTTTTTCAAGCGTACCGGCGAGGACTATAAGGCCGAGATCATTGCCGCGATACCTGCCGGCGAAGCGATTTCACTGTACCGCCAGGGCGACTTCATCGACCTCTGCCGCGGGCCGCATTTGCCGTCGACCGGCAAACTCGGGAAGGCGTTCAAACTGACGCACGTCTCCGGGGCGTACTGGCGCGGAGACTCGAATAATGAAATGTTGCAGCGCGTATACGGCACGGCGTGGTCGAACGACAAGCAGCTGAAAAACTATTTGCACATGCTCGAGGAAGCCGAGAAACGTGATCACCGGCGCCTCGGCCGAATCATGGACCTGTTCCATTTCCAGGAGGAAGCGCCCGGCGCGATTTTCTGGCACCCGAAAGGCTGGTCGCTGTTCCAGAACCTGATCGGCTTTATGCGCGAGCAACAGAACAGAGCCGGCTACCGCGAGATCAACACGCCCGAGTTGATGGACCGCACGCTATGGGAAGCGTCCGGCCACTGGCAGTCGTTCGCCGAAAATATGTATACGACCGAAACCGTCGACGGCCGCCATTACGCGATCAAGCCGATGAACTGCCCCGGTCACGTGCAGGTGTTCAAACAGGGCATTACCAGTTACCGCGACCTGCCCTGTCGTCTGGCCGAATTCGGCAAGTGTCACCGGTACGAACCGTCCGGAGCGCTGCACGGCATGATGCGCGTGCGCGCGTTCACGCAGGATGACGCACACGTCTTCTGCACGCCCGAGCAGATCACAGAAGAATCGATTGCCGTTTGCAATCTTATTCTCGGCATCTATCGCGACTTCGGATTCAACGACATTCGCATCAAGTTCGCCGACCGGCCGGAAGTCCGGGTCGGCGAGGACGCCGTCTGGGACCAGGCCGAAGCGGCGCTCAAGAAAGCTTTGCAAACGGCCGGGCTCGAGTACACGCACAATCCCGGCGAGGGCGCGTTCTACGGTCCGAAGCTCGAATTCGTGTTGCGTGATGCCATCGGCCGCGACTGGCAGTGCGGCACGCTGCAGGTCGACCTGAACATGCCGGGCCGCCTCGGCGCGACCTACATCGGCGAAGACGGCAGCAAGCACGTGCCGGTCATGCTGCACCGCGCAATTTTCGGTTCACTGGAACGTTTCATCGGAATCCTTCTCGAGCACCACGCGGGTAACCTGCCACTGTGGTTAGCGCCGACTCAGGTGAAAGTTTTGACAATTACGTCAGAAGCGGATGATTTTGCTCAGGAAGTCGCAGCGCTTCTGAACGACAATGGTCTGCGAGCCGATGTCGATTTACGCAACGAAAAAATCGCCTACAAAGTACGGGAACACAGCGTGGCCAAGGTTCCGGTGCTGCTCGCCGTTGGTCAGCGCGAGGTCGAAACCCGGAGCGTCGCCATGCGTCGGCTCGGCAGCAAGCATCAGAGGGTAATTTCCGTCGAAGACGCCATTGGCGAACTCCGCAAAGAAGTCGAGAGTCGCTCAAGAAACGCTGCCCGAAATCAAACGTGACGTGACCTGCACTTCGACTGTGCGCCGTGTCACAGATTAAGGACTCCATCAACGCCCGCCGAATATTGCCGGCAATCCCGGGGATATACTTTGCCCACGCAAGGATTGCGTTGGCAATTCAACATAATGACCGGAGGCGATGGCGTGGCGCTGGACCCGATAAAGACCCAGGTACTGATACTGCATAGCGAACAGAGCACGCTGGATACCCTGAGCTCGGGCATTGATGACCGCTACACCGTTCATTGCGCAACCTCCGGTACCGAAGCACTGAATACTCTCGGCGATACGCCTATCCACGTAATCGTTTCAGCGCAGGATCTGCCCGGTATGAGCGGCGTCGAGGCGCTGCGCGAAGCGAAGAAACGCTCTCCGGAAACGATTGGCATTCTGCTGGCCGGAACCAACGACGAAGGCCTCGAAGCTCTCGTCGGCGACAAGGAAATATTCAAGATCGTCCGTGGCGGCATTTCGAGCGATGAGCTCGTCAAGCTGATCGACAACGCCACGCAACAGATGCGCTTGCTCGCGCTTGCCGAATCCGCCAATGACACTGCCGCTGCGCCTGAAGAGACCGGCGAGCACATTGTCATGGAGACGTCGGAAAACGGCTCGACAATCATCAGCGACGGCAGCGCGTCGCTGCCGAAACTCGATGCGCAAAAAATTTCCGCCAACCAGGCCACGGGTGCCGACGCCGTCGAAATTCTCGTTCTCAGCAAGGACGAAGACTTTTTATCGACGATCAAGGAATCGTCCCGGGGCATGCACAATGTCCGTTGCGCGACGACGCTCGCTCAGGCCGAAGAAGCGCTGGCGACGCATTCTGTCGGTGTTGCGGTCGTTGACGCCGCGATGGTGGGGACCAAGGTCGAAAAGCTGACCATCCACTTGCGCAACCGCAAACAGCGACTGGTAACGATCGTCGCCGGCCGCCGCGACGATGGCGAAATGCTGATGGACCTGATCAACCGCGGACGCGTCTACCGCTTCCTGTTAAAGCCGGTATCGCCCGGGCGGGCACGGCTTGCCGTCGAAGCGTCGGTCAAGCACCACCTCGAGGCCCCGGATGCGGCATTCAAGATGACCGGTGCCGCGGCACCTGAAGCGCCTGCCGCCAGACCGGCTGTCAAGCCGGCGGCAGCGCCGGCACCTAGACCCGCGGCGAAAGCCCCGCAAAAATCGACGACGCCACCGCCGCAGGCCAAGGCGCCTGCGGCCGCGGTCCCGGCCAAAAAACCGCCACCTGCAGCCGACGAGATACGGGCGTCCACCGACGATGGTCTGTCAATGCCGTTCGAATCCGACGACTCGAGTTTCGTCGAAACGGTCACCGGCATCGTTGGCAAGATTGGCGACAGCCTGAAGTCGGACGATAAGAAGGCGCCGGAAAAGGCGGCCGTCAGCGATCCGGCCGAGCCGCCTGCGGGTGGCACCGGCGGCTCCCCGTTCACAAGTCCGAAACTGCTGGCCGTCGCTGCAGCCGCGTTGCTGGCAATGGTCGCCGGCGGCGTCTGGATGTTCCGCGGCGGGGACGATGCGACACCGGCCGATACCGATCGCGTGGCCACGACCCCCGCCAGCGACGATGCAGCGCTGACGCCGGCGCCGGCGCCGGCGCCGGCCGAGCCTGTCGAAACACAGTCTGCGGACGATCTGTTTGACGAAGCGCGGCTGGCGCGCGATGCGGGCCAGATCATCTACCCTGCCGGCGGCAGTGCACTCGACTTCTACGCACGCGCCGCGATTGCAGACCCGGATGACCCGACGATCGCGGCGGAGCTCGCTGCTACCATTGACCAGGCGTTCTCGCTGGCAGAAACGGCAATGCTGGAGCGCCGCACGGACGATGCGGCATCCGCGCTGGATCGTGTGCGCGCCGTCGACAGCGACAACCCGCGCCTCGGTTTCCTGAGCGCACAGCTCGAACAAATGCAGCTGCGGCGGCTGCTCGATGACGCTCGCGCCGCGATTCGAGACGAGCGCTTTCAGGACGCGCAAGCGGCTTTGGCAGAGGCCAGTGCGCGCGACGTCGTCGACTCGAGTGAAATCGACGCCGTCGCCGAAGACCTGGCGACCGCGCGCAGCGCGCAACGGATCGAGGATGTTCTTTTGCAGGCCGCCGATCGCCTCGAACAGGGGCTCCTGATCGAGCCGGCGAACGATAACGCGCGTTATTTCTACGAGCTGGTACTGTCGAATCAGCCCGGCAATGCCGTCGCAGAGCAGGGCCTCGTTGTCATCGCCAGCAAGCTGGTATTGCAGGCTCGCACCGAAATCGATCGTGGTGCCTTCGACGAGGCGGAAGCGCTGCTGGATGAAGCACGCCTCCTCGACCCGGACAGCACCGACCTGGAGGCGGCCACCGCAGCGGTCAGCGATGCGCGCAACCGTATTGCCGCCGACGCACGACGTCAGCGGCAGGCACGCGAAGCCGCGGCGCAAGCCGAAGCAGAACGCCTCGCGGCATTACAGGAAGCGGAGGAACAGCGTCGCGCACTGGCTGCGGCCGCAGCGGCCGAGAAATTGTCCCCTCCCGCCGAGTCAGCGTCCCCTGCCGACGTCGCCGACGTTTCTGCAGAAACGAGTGAATCGCCCGCCAATGAGCCGGTCGAGTCGCCGGTCGCGGCACTGGAAGTGCCGCAGCTCGACGCCGAATACCGCGCGCCGGCCGGGCGCGATATATCCGAGCCGTCACGCGGAACAATGGATTCCCCGGTCGCCGTCAGCTCGCTAACGCGCACGCGCTATGTCGCTCCCAAGTACCCGCGCGCCGCGGAACGGCGCAACCAGTCAGGCTGGGTGGATGTCGTTTTCGTCGTAACGACGGACGGCACAACGAGCGACATCGAAGTGCTTGGCTCGGAGCCGGGAGACCTGTTCATCAATGCCGCGACGCGCGCCGTAGAAAAATGGGAATTCGAACCGGTGGTCGAGAACGGACAGCTCGTCGAGAAGCGCGCCGGCGTGCGCATGATGTTCGCGATCGAGTAGTCGTCACGCCGAAAAACCGAAACTATAGTCGCATAAACGGTTCTATTGGACTAAATACGGCAATGCCGCTACGCTACACCAGTACTCGCAAAGCCTGGGACAATAAAAGGTGCCTGATCAAGCGGTTAGCGGCAACAAGACACCGGTTCGCAAACAACAACAACGATCGATCGTAACGCAGCACAAGCTGCTCGATGCCGCCACCGAGGCTTTCTCTGAAAACGGTTTCAAAGGCACGTCGACGCGCGACATCGCCGACCGCGCCGGCGTCCACCACCCGTTGATCACCTACCATTTCAAGAACAAGCAGCAGCTATGGCGCGCTGCCGCCGACCGCATTTTTCGCGAATTCAATGTCGAACTGGTCAAGGCGATCGCCGCCGTGCCCGAGGACAAACCGCGCCAACGTGCGGAGACCTTCATTCGGACGTATGTGCGTTACTCGCACGATCATCCGGCGCTGCACAAGATCATTCTGCAGGAATCCAGTCATCCGAGCGACCGCCTCGACTGGCTGGTCGAGAATCACTTGCGGCCGATTTACAATGAGGTCGTCGGTTATATCGAGAATCTTCAGCAGCACGGCATCTCGCCGCCCGGCAACCCGGCGCTGCTGTTCAATATGATCCGTGTCTGCGCAGGTGGGCTGCTGGCACTGTCGCTCGAAATACGCGCGACGAGCGGCGTCGACTTCGACGCGGAGGGCGCGCTCCAAGAACTCGGCGACTTGATCATTCGTTGCTTTCTTTCCGGGAACTCCCACGCCTGATCGCGGCGCGCGATAGCGCCTGCTGCATTTCTGCCGTAATCGAAAGCGCGATGGCCGCCGGCCCACGACCGCCGAGGTCGAGGCCCGCAGGACCATGCAATCGATGCTCCAGTTTCCGGCCCCGGGCGCCGAGTTCGGACACGAGGCGCGCGCGGCGCCCTGGCGGGCCCAGCAATCCGACGTAGGGAATGGACGACTCGGCAAGCTGGCAAAGATAGCTGCGGTCGCTCGACAGATGATGGCTCATGACGATAGCGAGGTCGAAATCGTCGAGCGGCAGTGCCGCCGATATCTCGTCGGTCGGACAGCAGATCACCGCCTCCGCGGCGTCGAAACTGTTGCTCTCGACGTAGGCAGGACGATGGTCCGCAACGGTACACCGCCAGCCGAGCTCGGCAGCGATGCGGACGAGCGGTTCCGCGTCGAGGCCGGCACCGAGCACGAGCAGGCGCGGCACCGGTTCGATGGTCGTTATAAAAATCTCGGCGTCGCGGCCGTCCGCCTGGTGACGCATGATGTCGCAGCAGCCGGTCTGCAGCGCATTGCGGCAATATTGCTCGAGCAGTTCGCCATGCTTGCCGGCCGCACCGAATAGCGACACGTCGCTGCCATGCACGAAACAGGATGCTCCCGCACAGAGCTCATCGATCGACGATTCGACGACCAGCGCCGCCGCGCTGCGCACGCGCGCGACAGCCAGCGCCGCCAGTTGCGTAAACGGCTGATAATCCGTCGTCGCAGACAGCGGCTGCAACAGCACACGCATCATGCCGTCGCAGCCGACGCCGAGCCCCCAGAGTTCGTCGTCATCGGCGAGGTTGTAAGTCACGATCTGGGGTGCGGCGGATTCCACCACCTGCCGAGCACGGATCGCGAGGTCGCCTTCGAGGCATCCGCCGGACAGCATTCCCTGGAAGACGCCATTGTCGTCGATCAGCATGCGCTCGCCGGCTTTGCTGTACGTCGAGCCCTCGGTGTCGATCACCGTTGCAAGCACCAGGTCCTGCCGGCGCTCGCGTCGAGCATTAAAAAACATCTGGATTTTCTGAAAATGCATGCCTTCGCCGCGGTTATAAGGGTATGACGATTCGGACTCGTTACCTGCGCCGGAATCCGTAACCCGTGCTTGAAAGCGACGCATTCGCTCCCAGATCGGTGCATCACAGGTAGCAACCCCGGATTACCGCCGGGACTCAAGGAGCCGAATTATGAACCAAACAGCAACCCAACCGGTAGCCGTCACCGACGCCGATTTCGATACGCAGGTCCTGCAGTCGGACGAACCGGTACTCGTCGATTTCTGGGCCGAATGGTGCGGTCCCTGCCGGGCGCTGGGCCCGGTGATCGAGTCGCTGGCCGCCGACTTCGACGGCCGAGCACGGATCGCCAAAGTCGACGTCGACGCCAATCAGCAGGTTGCTGCACGTTTTGGCATTCGCTCTATTCCGACCGTCATGCTGTTCAATAAAGGCGAGGTCGTGAATACGTTCATCGGCGTACGTCCAAAGGCAGACTATACGAGTGCGCTGGAACAAGTTGCGTAAGCGGTAGCCGTCCCCGCCGGGCATGATGCCAGAGGAGCCATCACTCGATGCGGCGGTGATCGATCCTGTCGTCGCGCAGGCCTAGTCCGGACGTGACGCGTACAGGCAGAGCATTTCCATAGCAACGTTGACCGCGGCAAGCGATGTGATCTCGGCAACGTCGTATTGCGGTGCAACCTCGACGACGTCCATGCCGACAATATTGATGCCGGCGAGGCCGCGAAGGATTGACAAGGCCTGGTGCGTCGTCAGCCCGCCGCAGACCGGCGTGCCGGTGCCGGGCGCGTAGCTGGGGTCGAGGCAGTCTATGTCGAAAGTGACGTAGACCGGGCGATCGCCCAGCGCCTCGCGTGTACTGGCAACCGTACGCTCGATGCCGTTGCGGTGTACCCACGGCGCATCCAGCACGTTAAAGCCCAGTGTGTCCGGGTTACGCGTTCTGATTCCGACCTGCACCGACGACTGCGGGTCGACGAGGCCGTATTTCGTCGCCCAGTAGAACATCGTGCCGTGGTCGATGCGGTCGTTGGCGTCGTCCCAGGTATCGCTGTGCGCATCAAAGTGCAGCAGCGACAGTGGCTTGCCGTATTTCTCCGCATGCGCCTTCAACAACGGGTAGGAGACGAAGTGATCGCCGCCGAGTGACAGCAGTGCCGGCCCCTGCTCGATGATCCGGTGCGCATGTTTCTCAATCGCGTCAGGGACGGCTTCGGGGCGGCCGAAGTCGAAATAGCAGTCGCCACAGTCGACAACGGCGAGCCTGTCAAAAGGATCGAAGTCCATACCGTAAGGACGTTCCCACGCCATCATCGACGATGCCGCGCGAATCGAACGCGGGCCGAATCGTGCGCCAGGCCTGTTCGTTGTTGCCGTGTCTAACGGGATGCCGGTCACGGCAACGTCGACGCCGTCGAAGTCCTTCGAATACTTGCGCCGCATGAACGACGTTACGCCAGCGTAGGTCGGCTCCGGTTTCGTGCCATACAGGCTGTCGCGGACGATGGCGCGGTCGTTGCCGTCTTTCAGGGTCATGGTTGTGCTACGAGTCGAGGGATCGCCGGGTCAGGTCGAGACACTTCCAGGCTTTCTCGATCAGCTCGTCCGCTTCGGCGTGCGACAGCGTAAACGGTGGTGCGCAGACGATCGTATCGCCGACGGCGCGCATGACCAGTCCGTTGTTGACGAGGTGATCACGGCACAGCGCGCCGACACCCCGGTCTTTGTCGAAACGTACCAGCGGCTTCTTGCTCTGCACGAGTTCGAGCGCACCCATCAACCCCGTCATGCGGGTTTCCGCGACCAGCGGATGGTCGGCGAGCGTCTGCCAGCGCTGCTGCAGGTACGGACCAATATCGTCGCGAATACGCGATACCAGCTGCTCGCGCTGGATCAGCTTCAGGTTGGCAATTGCGACGGCACAGGACGCCGGGTGCCCGGAGTAGGTATAGCCGTGAAAGAACTCACCGCCCTTGTCGATCAGCACGTCGGCAACGCGATCGCCGACCATGACACCGCCGAGCGGCAGGTATCCAGACGTGACGCCCTTCGCAAACGGCATCATATCTGGCTTGACGTTGTAGTAATCCGCGCCGAACCATTCGCCGAGGCGGCCGAAACCGGTAATAACCTCGTCGGTGACCAGCAGGATGTCGTAGTCGTTGCAGATGCGCTGGATTTCCGGCCAGTAGGAATCGGGCGGAATGATGACGCCGCCCGCACCCTGGATCGGTTCGCCGATAAAAGCAGCGACCCTGTCGGCGCCGAGCTCGTTGATCTTCTCCTCGAGCTGCCGCGCGACCTTCAGGCCGAACTCGTCGGGAGACATTGCCTGGTCGCTGCCGAACCAGTACGGCTGGTCGATATGCTCGATGCCGGGAAGCATGACCGTCTGCTCGTGCATCGGCTTCATGCCGCCCAGGCTGGCAGCCGCCACCGTCGAACCGTGGTAGGCGTTCTTGCGACTGATGATCGTCGAGCGCTGCGGCTGGTCCAGCAGGTCCCAGTAGCGCCGCACCATTCGGATCACCGTGTCATTGGACTCTGAGCCGGAGCCTGCAAAAAAAACGCGGTTGAACTGCGGCTGGCTGATCTCCTTGAGCATAGACGCGAGTTCGATGGCCGGCGGGTGAGAGCACTGGAAAAAGCTGTTGTAGTACGGCAGTTCGTTCAGCTGTGCGGTCGCCGCGTCGATGAGTTCCTTGCGCCCGTAGCCCGCATTGACGCACCACAGGCCCGACATGCCGTCGAGAATCCTGTTGCCGTCGGCATCGAAGATGTAGTTGCCTTCCGCGCGCGTAATGATGCGCGAACGCCTCGCGTGCAGATCCTTGTGATCCGTGAATGGATGCAGATGGTGTCGCCGATCCAGGTCCTGCCAGTCGGCGCGGGAACGCTGTGGATGGTTCTTGGTTTTTTCGATTGCGGCCATGTCACACCTCGCCAGGGCCCGCCGGCGCCGGGGCGGGAGAAAGAATCCTGATTCTATCGAAGCGCGGCTGCGGCGTCCTGTCGCAATCACATGCTGAAACGGGGACCCGAGGGTTGGCGACTAGACGTTGAACATCAAGATCTCACGTTCCCACGGCGTGATGATTTCCTGAAACTCCATGTACTCCGAGTCCTTGATCAGGCAATACAGGCGCACGAAGTCCTCGCCAAGCATGCTGCGCATCGCGTTGCTTTCGCGCAGCGCCTCGATGGCCGAGTAAATATGCTTGTGCAGGCCGAAATCGAGCCCGTAGGCGCTGCCCTCGATCGGCTCCGTCGGCGTCAAACCCTCCGTCATGCCGAGGTAGCCACAGGCGAGCGTAGCGGCCAGCGCGAGGTAAGGATTGACGTCGGACCCGGGCAGGCGATTTTCGATACGTCTCGCGTCCGGCGTCGAATCCGGCACGCGCAGGCCGACGGTGCGATTGTCGATGGCCCACGCCAGGTTCACCGGCGAGTCGTAGGGGTTCAGGAAGCGCTTGTAGGAATTGATGTAGGGCGCAAAGATCAGCATCGCGTGCGGTATGTAGCGCTGCAGACCGCCGAGAAAGCCATAAAACAGGTCGCTCGGGCTGCCGTCGGCATTCGAAAAGACGTTGTTACCTTCCTTGTCGATGACGCTCTGGTGAATGTGCAATGCGCTGCCGGCCTCTTCGGCCATCGGCTTGGCGAGGAACGTCGCACGCATTTCATGCTGGATCGCCGCCTCGCGAATCGTGCGCTTGAACAGGAACACCTGGTCCGCCAGCTCGATCGCGTTACCGTGCAGGAAGTTGATCTCGAACTGTGCCGGACCGGCCTCCTGTGACAGCGCATCGACGTTGATGCCCTGCACTTCGCAATACTCGTAGACGAGGTTGATGTACGGGTCGAAGTCGTTCATCTGGTCGATGCTGTACGGCTGGCGTGCGCCGTCGGTCCAGCCCAGCCGCCCTTCGGGCGGCTCGGCCTCCTCGTTCGGATCCGAGTGCGGGCTCAACAGGTAAAACTCGACTTCGGGCGCCACGACCGGAATCCAGCCGCTTGCCTCGTACTTCGCCAGCACGCTGCGCAGCACACTGCGCGGGCTGGCGGCAACGGCCTCGCCGTCACGCCGGTAGCAGTCGACGAACACCGACGCTGCAGGGTCCGATGCCCACGGTACCGGCCGCAACGTCGACGGATCGGGCACGAGGATCATGTCACGATCCTCGACGTTCCTGTCATTGTCGACGTAGTCGCCTGACACGGTTTGCGCGAAGACCCCCTCCGGCAGCTTCATCGTGCCGCTGCCGAACTTTTCTGCCGGCAGCACCTTGCCGCGAGCGGCGCCCGCCATGTCCGGTACGAACGCCTCGACATCCTCTATCCGGTGCTTTTTCAGCCAGGGCTGAAATACTTCATCTGTTGCCACGTATCACCTTGTTCTCTGTGCGGCACGCTGCCGGCACGCGTCGCCGAATGCCTTGAAAATTTCCAGCGAGAACGGGTTCTCGCGGACGCGCCATTCCGGATGCCACTGCACGGCCAGCGCGAAGGACTTTGCTGCATCGACGGTAAACGCTTCGACGAGCCCATCGTCGGCAATCGCCTCGACGGTGACGCCGGCGGCCAGGCGGCGCACGCCCTGCCCATGCAGCGAATTGACCATGACCGACGCTTCGCCATGCAGGCCCGCCAGCATGCCGCCTTCGACAAGGGCGACCGGGTGCGACGGACCGTACTGCACGTCGAGCGGGTCGTCGGGGTTTTCCTTGTGATTGTGATAACCCGGCACTTCGTGTACGTGCTGGTGCAGCGATCCGCCCAGCGCGACGTTGAGCTCCTGGAATCCTCGACAGACAGCCAGCAAAGGAATACCGGTGTCGAGCGCGCGTTGCACGAGCGGTAACGTCAACGCGTCGCGTTCCGGGTCGTGCAGCGTGCCGTCGCGCGACGGCTCGCCGTCGTAATGATGCGGTTCGATGTCCGACGGGCTGCCGGTCAGCAGGATGCCATCGACGTGCGCCAGCATCGTGTCGATATCGACGTCATCGGCCAGTACCGGAATAATCATCGGGAGCGCGTCCGCGCCGTCGGTCAGCGCTTTCAGGTACTTCTCGCCCACCATGTGAAACGGGTGAGGATCGAGAACCCGGCGATCCGCGGGAACGCCAATGACGGGTTTAGAACACATAGGGGGACGAACCCCGTTACTCCCTGTACTTCCTGTTCCGTCAAGGATACCCGGCTTGGCCGGTGTCGGCTACCGGGGCCCGGGCGATGCTTGCGTCATGACGCTACGCGGGCGACCGATCAGCCGCTGCATCTGCGCTGCGGCCAATGAAGCGATGCAGGACGACGAGAATCGCGATGCCGGCCACGATGGAAATCCACGGTGGCAGTCCGTACCCGCCCGGGATCGTACCGACAGCCAGCGCAACGCTACCGACGACGACGGCGTACGGCAGCTGCGTTCTCACGTGTTCGATGTGATTGCAGCCGCTGGCGACCGAGGACAGCACCGTCGTATCTGAAATCGGCGAGCAGTGGTCTCCCCAGACCGCACCGACCAGGCAGCACGAGACGGCCGAATACAGTATGTGCATGCCGGACGGGTCCGCGATGCCGTTGACGCTCATGACCGCCCAGGTCAACGGCACGACCAGCGGCAGCAGGATACCCATCGTGCCCCAGCTCGTGCCGGTCGTGAACGCGGTGAATGCAGCCAGCACGAAAACGACGGCAGGCAAGAGTTCCGGCGGCAGGGAATCGGCGAGAATCGTAACGAGGTAATCAGCTGTGTTGAGGTCCGCGGTCACATTCGCGAGCGACCATGCCAGCACGAGAATGATCATGCCGAACAGCGTCGCGCGCACGCCGCCATACCAGGCATCGACTGTCTCATGGACCGACAGGATTCGCTGCGCGATCGACAGCGTTGCGGCAACGAGAACGCCGGCGAAGGATGCGTACATCATCGACTTGTAGGGTTCTGCCGAACCGAGAATGTCGGTCAACGAATCGCCGCTGCCGGTGTGCCACAGGCTCGCCGCCAATGCACCGAGGAGCGCAAGGATCGGGATGAAGGCATTCAATGCGCGTAACGGAATATTCGACTTCGGCTCGAGCTCGTCACCTTCCATTGCCGGCAACGCCTCTAACGACTCCGGCTTGACCTGGCCATTGCGTGCGCGAATCTCGGCTTTCAGCATAGGCCCGAAGTCCTTGCCCGAGATCGACACGATCAGCACGAACGCGATCGCGAAGATCGCGTAGAAGCTGTAAGGAATCGAATGCACGAAGATCGAGTAGGCCTTGACGTCCTGCAGGCCATCGACGGTTTTCAACGCGTCGCCGACGAGGCCCAGCTGATAACCGATCCAGGTCGTGATCAACGCAATGCAGGCCACCGGGGCTGCCGTCGAGTCTACGATATACGCGAGTTTCTCGCGCGAAATCCTCAGGTGGTCGGTCAGTGACCGTGCCGTGTTGCCGACGACAAGCGTGTTGCTGTAGTCGTCGAAAAAAATCATCAGTCCCATCAGCCAGACGGACACCTGCCCGCCGATCGCCGTTTTCGCACGGCTGACGATCATCCGGACGACACTGGCCATGCCGCCGTTGCGGGTGATGATGCCGACCATGCCGCCGATCATCATCGTAAACAGAATGATTGCCGCGTGGTCACCGTAGACGACGGCCGCCGTGACGTACACCTCGAACGCGTCGAGCAGCCCGCGCAGCGCGCCCAATGCGGTGAATGACTGCAGCGACATCGCGCCGAACCACAGGCCCAGCAGCAATGCCGGAATGACGTTGCGAAACAGCAGCGCAATTGCGATCGCGAGCAGGGCCGGCATGATCGACAGCCAGCCCGCGATAACGCGCAACGTCAGCTCCTTGCGCGCGCCATCGGCAACGACGCTGACGTCGACGGTACCGGCATCGGCAATTACGACGTCGTCAAAACTGACTGTGCCGGCGGTATCTGCCTCGACATGCCAGCCGCGGGTGCCGGCACGCAATGTCACGAGAGAGCCGGGGCGAACGCCATTGACCGTGAACGTCGCCGGAACCCCGGTCAGAACGACGGACGGCGTTTGTACGTCGAGTGCGGGCGCCTCGGTCGACCAGAGTGTCGCGACAAGGAGCGCGAGAAACGTGACGGGCAGGCAGCGACGACGGGCTTCGGCTTCTTTGCGAGGTTTGATGTTGTTATTCCTGCCGCAGAGATTCCGCATGTTAGCACGCGTCGGCAGGCACCAGTATTGGTGCCGATTTGAAGCGGCGCGCGTATCCCTCGCCTAATGTCGCGGACCGAGCTGCTCTGCTGCCGCCAGCAGCGCTGCTGCGAGGCGTGACCTGCGCTGATCGTCGAAGCGTTGCGTCGGACCACATATCGACATCGCGCCGAGCACTTCACCATGTCCGCCGCGCACGATTGTCGCGATGCCCGAAAAGCCGTTCTCGAGCTCATCGATGGTCTCGGCGATGCCGGTGATCCGGATCTGGCTGAGCTGGCGTTCCAGCTCCGATCGCTCAACGATGGTTCGCGGTGTCAGCGGGGCCAGCTGTTCGCCGAGCCGCGCAAGTCCGTTCTCCTCGAATGCGATCAGCGCCTTGCCGGTCGACGTCGCATATATCGGCCAGCGCGTGCCGACATTCGCCGACGCGCCGACGACGTGGTCTCCGGTGACTTCGTCGAGGATCAGCATCGAATCGTCGATCGGGATTTCCAGTGTTGCCGTTTCACCGGACTCCTCTGCCAGGCGTTTGAGCAGCGGTCGCGCCCGCAAGCGCAGGTTGTTGCTCGACAACGCCTGCACGCCGAGCGCCATCAGCGCCGGACCGAGGCAATAGCCGCCGGTCTCGCTATTGCGGTCAATCAGTCCCTCGCTCTGCAGCGCGCGCAGCAATCGATGCGCCGTGGTCTTGTTGAGCCCGGCAAGTTCTGCCACGTCGTTGAGCTGGAGTTCGGCACGATTCGGTTTGAACAGTTTCAGGAGCCTGACGGCGCGCAGTGCGGCCTGCGCGCCTGGCGGGGGGGTTATCGCGACCATAGTCATTATGGCACCATAATGTGACTGACGATTTCATATTATGGACCTCCAGGGTTACCTCGTCTACAGGCGACATCGTGTCCATGAGCAACGCCGCCAGTTTGGCGAGCTTGCGGCACCCCTGTGATTGCGCCAAGCTCGATCCCTTCGCCGCCACCCGGCCCCAGGAGCAACAATGCCAACAAGAAAACCGGCTTCGCTAAAGACCGAACTCGCCGCGTTACTGAAGCGCTACCCGAAGACCGCGTCGATGGAGCTGCTCGTGTCGGACATGCACGGGATTCTAAAGGGCAAGCGCATCCGCCCGTCCGATTTCCCCAAGGTTGCGAAGGACGGCTTTTTCTTCTGTGCCGGCGCGGTCATGCTGGATGCACTCGGCAGCACGATCCCGGGCATGCCGTATACCGAGCACGACGGCGATCCCGACCTGCCGGCCGAACTCGTCAAGGGTTCGTTTGCGCCGATCCCCTGGGCGGACAAACCGACCGCGCAGGCGCTGTTTCGTATCCTCGGCGAGGACGGCAAGCCGTTCTTCGGCGACCCGCGCACGGTCCTCGAAACGGCGCTAGCGCCGTTTCGCAAGAAAGGCATACGCATCGTCATGGCGACCGAGCTCGAGTTCTATCTGCTCGACGCAAAGGCGGCGACGCCGACGGCGCGTGCACCCCTCGTTCCCGGAACCGGTCGGCCGCAACCCGGCCCGCAGGTCTATCACCCGGACGACCTTTGGGAGATAGAGCCGTTCATGAACGATGTCTACGCGTGGTGCGAAGCGCAGGGCGTGCCAGCTGACGCAGCCATTTCCGAATACGCGCAGGGCCAGTTCGAAATCAACCTGCTGCATGTCGACGACCCGGTGCTGGCCTGCGATCACGCCGTGCTGTTGAAGCGCATCATCAAGGCCGCGGCAAAAAAACACGGCTTTGTCGCCTGCTTCATGGCCAAGCCGTTCTCGGACGACGCCGGCAACGGTCTGCATATCCACATGAGCATGTATGACAAGAACGGCAAGAATTATTTTTCACAGGGCAAGGAGTCGCTTGCCGTACCGCCGTTCTCGAAGCGCCTGCGACACGCCATCGGCGGCATGCTGAAGCTGATGCCGGAATCGACGGCGCTGTTTGCGCCGAACATGAATTCCTACCGCCGGCTGCGCGTCGACATGTTCGCGCCGGTCGATTGCAACTGGGGCGTCAATCACCGCGTGGTCGCGGTACGCATTCCGGCGTCCGACGAGAAAAACCTCCGCTTCGAGCACCGCGTAGCGGGCGCCGATGCCAATCCTTTCCTCGTGACCGCGGCGGTGCTGGCGGGCGTCGACCACGGCCTCAAACACAAAATCGACCCGCCGCGCATGATCGCCCAGGGCGAAGTAATTTCGCCCAGGCTGCGTATTCCGAACCGCTGGGACGCGGCCCTCGACAAGTTTGCTCGCAGCAAGGTGCTCGGCAAGTACCTCGGCGACGACTACTGCCGGTTTTTCGAGATCAACCGCCGTACCGAATGCGCCGCGTTCCACAACGAGGTGACCGAGGTCGACTACGACTGGTACCTGCGGTCGGTGTAGCCGCCGCGATGTTGAACGAGCGCTAGTCGTGCGCCGATGCGTGCACGAGGTCGGCATCGATCGCCTGCCCGGCGAGGAAATAGTGGACACCAGCCCACGGCAGGATAAGCACACTGACGATCAGCAGGCTGAAGCGCATCGATTCGGCAGCGAATGCGGGCTCCAGCGCGTCGCTGAGCATCCCGGTCAACAGCGGCCCGAGGGCCAGGCCGATGACGTTGATGATCAGCAGTACGAGTGCCGACGCGACCGAGCGCATCCGCAGCGAAACCAGCCCCTGCGCCTGCGCCAGCACCGGTGCCAGGTAGAAATTGGAAATGGCAGCCGGGATGACCAGCAGTAACAGGCAATAGAAGGCGCTCGGCGCCAGGAAGACGAACACAGAAAAAATCGCGGCGACGATCATTGCAACCGTAAGAAAACGAAACGACGTCTGCCGCCGCTCGCGTCCGACGGTATCTGCGATATAGCCGCCGACAAAAAAACCGAAGCCGCCGGCGATGCCGATAATGATGCCGAGCCAGAAACCGAGTTCCGCGAGGTCCATGCCAAAACTGCGCACGACGTAGCTAGGCATGAAGTTGATCGTCGCGTAGCCGACAAATGACGACAGTCCGGCGCCGACACCCATATGCACGAAGGATTTTCGGGCAACCAGGAATTGGAAAACGTCAACGAGGCGAGGCGATGCGCCGCTGTCGATACGGCTTTCCGACGCGCCGCGCGCAGGCTCCTCTATTGTGAACCGCACGATCGCCGCGAGGAAAAGACCGGGAATGCCGACGATCAGGAACGCCTCGCGCCAGCCGATGTTCTGCGCGACCCAGCCGCCGGCCAGGTACGCGAGCATGATGCCGGCTGAAATGCCGAGCGTATAGAATCCCATTGCCGTCGAGCGGTGCTCCGGCGGGTACATGTCCGAGATCATCGAATGCGCCGGCGGGCTGCAGCCGGCTTCACCAATGCCCACGCCGATACGGGCCAGCGTCAGGTGGACGATGTTCTGCGCAAACCCCGACAACGCCGTCATGCCACTCCATACCGCGACCGCCGCGGCGATCAGGTTGCGCCGATTCCAGCGGTCGGCAACCTGGGCAATCGGTATGCCGAGCGTCACGTAAAAAAGCGCGAACGCGGTTCCGCTGAGGAATCCGAGCACGGTATCGCCGACCTGGAACTCGTCGCGGATCGCCGGCAGCAGGATGGCGAGGATCTGCCGGTCGATAAAATTGAACATGTAGACGATGGCCAGGATGACCATCGCGTAACGCCGGGCTCCCGGCGCCATGCTCAAGGCAGGAATGTCTTGAATAGAAAGAAGAAGACGATCGCGAGGATCGCGCCCGCCGGGATTGTAATGACCCACGAAACGAAGATGCGCGACACGACGCGCAGATCGATGGCCTCGATGCCGCGTGCCATCCCGACGCCGAGGACTGCACCGACCAGCGTGTGCGTCGTCGAAATCGGAATGCCGGTACCCGATGCAATGACGATCGTCGTCGCCGCGGCGAGTTCCGCGGCGAAGCCGCGGCTCGGTGTCAGCTGTGTAATGCGTTCGCCAACGGTCGCGATGACGTGCCGGCCGAACGTCGCGAGTCCGATGACGATGCCGCCACCGCCGAGCAGAAGCACCCAGATCGGCAATGCGGATTGAGACCCGACGACACCGCTTTGTGCCACCGAAATTACTGCGGCGACCGGGCCGATGGCGTTCGCAACGTCGTTCGAACCATGGGCGAAGGCCATCGAACATGCGGTTACGATCATCAGCACGCCGAAGACACGCTCGACCGTGATGAAGTGCTGCGCTTTTTCAGCTTTCTTGTTCGGCTGGATACGGCTGATGAAGTAAGCGCCGACCAAAGCGATCGCCATCGCGATGCCGGTCGCGAGCAGGTAGCTGCCGCGTACGCTGATGTCGAGCCCCACGTGGGTGAGGCCTTTCAGAATAGTCACCAGCGTGATCGTGAACGCGGCGAAGAAGATATAGACGGGCACGTAGCGTTTCGCGCGCGCCAGCGGGTCCTCATGGCTCAGTATCAGTACCTGCACGCTGCGGTAGATGACGTAGGCGATAATTCCCGCCGTCAGTGGCGACACGACCCAGCTCATGACGATCGTCCCGACCTTGCCCCACTGCACCGCATCGATGCCGATGCCGACCGCGGCGAAGCCGACGATGGCGCCGACGATCGAATGTGTCGTCGAGACGGGCCAGCCTCTCTTCGACGCGACGAGCAGCCACGTACCTGCAGCCAGCAGCGCCGCCAGCATGCCGTAGACGAGCAACTCCGGCGATGAACTGAGCAGACTTGCATCAACGATGCCCTTGCGAATCGTGCCGGTAACCTCCCCGCCCGCGAGCACGGCACCGAGGAATTCGAAGACGGCTGCAACCAGGATGGCCTGCTTGATCGTCAGCGCCCGCGAGCCGACCGACGTCGCCATCGCGTTCGCGACATCGTTTGCACCGATGCCCCACGCCATGAATATGCCGAACACGGCAGCCAGCACGATGTAGACGATCTGAGCTTCCATTACATTGCCCCCGACGAGCGCTCAGGCTCTGTTCTTGTTGTGATAGTTTTATTAAGTCAGTGCGAGAGCAACAGCTCTAGGCGGCGCCCTACCCGCTCCGCCATGTCGGCAATCTCGCCGGTCAGCTCGATGACCTTGTACATGAAAACCGCGTCGACGGGATTCATCTCGTTCTCGATCTTGAACAAAGAGGCCCGCAACGCGGCCTGCTTGTTGTCGGTGTCGGTTTCGATGCGGTCGAGTTCCTCGATCAGCTCGGAGACCAGCGTCACCTCGGCGCCGCGGAACCCGGCCGTGAACAGCTCGTCGAGTTCGCGCACGCTCTTGCGCGCCTGTTTGGCAGCATCGATGTTACGGTCCACGAACTCGAGAAACTGTTCCGCGATCTCCTGCGGTATGCGCATCTTGCGCCCGAGAACCAGGCCGGAAACGTCTTTCGTGCGATTGGCAACCTTGTCCTGCACGAGCAGGAGCTCCAGCAGGTCCTCGCGCGGCACCGGCATGAACAGGCTCTTGGGCAGATGCAGCCGGATCTCCTTCTTCAAGTCGTCGGCTTCGTGCTCGAGCGCCTCGATCTCGTCGCGAATGCCGCTCGCCGCCTGCCAGTCGCCGGCGATCGACGCCGCGAAGAACGCCCGCAAATGTTTCGCACAGCGATAAACGATGTCCATGTGCTTTTCGAGCGGCTGTACCGGCGAGGCGCCGAAAATATTAGCGAGTAGATTCGCCATGGATTCTGATCCTTGTAGTGGCCTCTTTGCGGGCATCCGCCGCAGCTCCCGCGCCCGTTCCCCGGCGCCCGTGCGGCGATCGCGTCATGCTATCACAGCCTTCGCGCACTGCCGCAATCGATTCGCCGGCCCGTCGGTCGCGCCGCGATGTCCATGCTAAACTCGCGCCCCTTTTGCAGCGAACCGAATCTCTGGACTCAGAAAATGGCTTACTGGTTGATGAAATCCGAGCCCGATACCTACAGTATCGATGACCTGAAGCGCGACAAGCGCGAGATGTGGGACGGTATCCGCAACTACCAGGCCCGCAACATGATGCGTGATGACATGCGGATCGGCGACAAGATCTTTTTCTATCATTCCAGCTGCAAGGAGCCGGCAATCGTCGGGATTGCGAAGGTCGCAAGCAAGCCTTACCCGGACCCGACTCAGTTCGATCCCGACAGCAATTACTTCGATCCGAAAAGCAGCGAAGACGCTCCGCGCTGGTACCTCGTCGACGTGCAGTTCGTCCGCAGAACGAAGCGGCCGATTACGCTCGGCGAGCTGAAATCGCATCCGGGTCTCGATGACATGATCCTGACACGTCGCGGCAACAGGCTGTCGATCATGCCGCTGACAGACGATGAATGGGACATCGTCCTGTCCATGGAATGAAACGACAGCGGATAGCCTTGTGGGCTTTCGCCCTGCTCGTCACACTGGCCGGCGCCGCCTGGTGGCTGACGCCGCCGCGGCTTGCGGGCGCAGTATCGGTGCCGACGATTCCCGACGACATTGACGGCTGGCTCGCCGAGTCCGAGTGGGCGGCGAGCGCAGAGTTCGCGTTGATTCCCGGTACCGAAAAGCGCGTGCGCTGGCAGGAGCCCGGCGTACGCACGCGCTACTCGGTCGTGTACCTGCACGGCTTTTCCGCGACGCGGCAGGAAATCGCCCCGGTCACCGAACGCGTCGCCGATCGCCTCGGTGCCAACCTGTTCGAAACGCGCCTGACCGGGCACGGACACGGTAGGCTGCCGATGCACCAGGTGCGTGCAGAAGACTGGCTTGCGGACGGCGCAGAAGCGTTGCGCATCGGCGCCAGTATCGGCGAGCAGGTCATTGTCATCGGCACGTCCACCGGCAGCACGCTGGCGCTCGCACTCGCCGACCATGATCTGATGCAGCAGGTGTCCGCGCTCGTGCTGATTTCACCGAACATGGCGCCCGCCGATCCGAAAGCGCTGTGGCTGACACGGCCCGGCGGCCCGCTGCTCGCGCGGCTGCTGGCCGGCGATACGCGCAGCTGGACCGCGCACAACAGTGAACAGGAACGCTACTGGTCGACCTCCTATCCGACCGACGCGACGGTCGAAGTCATGCGGCTCGTCGATCGCGCGGCGCGGCTGGCGCGCAACCCACTCTCACAAGCGGTGTTGATGATGCTGTCTCCGCAGGACAGTGTCATTTCGCCGCAAACAGCCCGCGAGACCTTCGATGCACTGGACGCACCGCACAAGGAGCTGATCGAGGTCAGTAACAGCGGTGACCCGAGCAAGCACATACTCGCCGGCCGCATCCTGTCACCCGAGACGACCGACGCTGTTGTCGACGACATCGTCCGCTTTGTCCAGGCTAGCGTGCCACCGGAGCGCTAGCCCGCAGTCAATTCCGCAATTTTGTCGCGAATGGCCGTCGCGTTGCCGAGCGCGAGCATGATGACGAGATCCCCGGGTTCGGCCCAGGCAAGTGCGGAGTCGAACGACTCCGGTTCCGTGTCGAAATGATCGATCTGACCGGGTATCGCACCCAGGCTTTCCAGCTCGTCGCGAATGACCGCGTATACCTCGCCGTACTCACGTCCGCGATGGTAGTCAGCGAGTTCCGAGACGATCACCCGGTTGAGCCCGATCGCCCAGGCGTCCCGCGTCATGTCGCGGATCAGCCGGTCTGGCCGGTCGCCGGCCTGGCCGAAACACAGTACGCGGCGTTTCGCCGGCAGCGCTTCGGCCATGTCGAACAGCGCCTGCATCGCATGCGGATTGTGCGCGAAGTCGACGAGCACCTTTTTGCCGCCGACGTCGTAAACATTGCAGCGGCCCGGGTTCTGTTCTTGCGACATGCTGCAGAGCCCATTGCCGATTTGCTCGAGCGTCGCGCCGAGGCACCAGGTCAGTGCCGCGGCCGCGAGCGCATTCGCGACGTTGTGGCGTGCCGCGCCGTTGAGCGTAATCGGAATGTCCGTGGCCCGGCACAGGACAGCGCGGTCGCCGCCTTCGACCTTGAGAAGTTCTCCGTCAGCGGCAACGAACGCGAGTCCGCCCGCAGACGTATGTCGCCGCAACGTTTCGTTGCGCGCATCCAGCGTCGTCCATACAAGCTCACCGGGGTAGTCGCTCGCCTTGTCGACGAGTCGCCGGTCGTCGGCGTTCAGGATCAGCCGGCCGTCAGTGCGAACGGCACGGCTGACGATCCACTTGATGTCGAGCAACTCGTCGACCGTCTGTGAACCAAAGTCTCCCAGGTGATCCTCGGCAATGTTGGTTATCAGCGCCGCGGAGGCCTTTTCGACGCCGAGCCCGCGCCGCAGCAGACCGCCGCGTGCACACTCGAGGATCGCAACGTCGACATCGTTCTGCCGCAGGATCTTGCGTGCGCCGCCGGGCCCCGACCAGTCACCGCGATCGATGATGCGATCATTGACGCCGATCCAGTCCGTCGAGCTCATGCCAACATTGCGGCCGGTGCCTGCGAGTATGTGCTTGGCGAGCCGCACCGTCGTTGTCTTGCCGTTCGTCCCGGTGACGATGCCGATCGGCACGTCGGCAAACGCGGCCCAGTCGATGGCGTCGGTGTCGGGCAGCTCGCGCGCCGGCCAGGTCTGTGCGTATTTACCGAGACCGAGCGACACCTCGTCGTCGTCCCACAGGAACGTCACCCGATGCTTCCCTGCCGCATGCTGTAACTCGAGCAGGGCCGGATGACGCTCGTTGGCATATTCAGCGGCTATCCGGGCAGTCGCATCGCCGAAGTCGGGCACGTCGCCACCCTCGAGGTCGGCACACACGTTCGCCCATGCCCATTCGTTGATTTCCGAGGCCGCGTAAAGGGCATCGATGGACGCGGTAAACGCCAGGCTCACGCCTCCGGCGAGGTCCTTGCGCGCGAACGCGGGCGGCGCCCAGCCCAGCGCACTGCACATGCGGGATACAGTGTCCCGCCAGCGCGGCTCGATCGCATCGGCCTCGCTGCGCGTACACGCGACGTCGAGTATCGCGGCAGGTTCGTCGAACAGCAGGCTCGGGCCCGTCAGACGCCGCGCGTCGAGGAACTTCATCGACGCTGACTCAGTCGGTGTCTTCGCTGCGGGCGATGCGTACGCCGCGTTCGTCGCTGACGATCTCGATGTCCTCGTCGAGCGAGAATCCCTCGACGTCGGGCAGGTCGATCGTCGCCGGCGTGCCGGATCCGGTCGCGGCTATTTTCGCACCGGACTTGAAATAGATGATCTGCTTCCACGTGCGCTTGACGTTGTCGCCGAGTATCAGCACCAGGTCCCCGTGCTCCGCCATCTCGAGCGCGCGCATCGTCGCCTCCTGCTCGTCCGGCACGACGTCGATCTGATCGGCCGCAATACCGGCCTCGAGAAGCCGGTTCTTCTGCATGACTGCGACCTCGTCGTGGCCACGTCCGCGGCGATTGTCGTCGACACGACAGATGTAATGGTCGAAGTGTCCGGCTGCGATGGCGGCGATCTCGCGAATGTCTTCGTCGCGGCGATCGCCGGGCGCCGCGAGCACGACGATCTTGCGGCCGTCAACGTCGAAACGGTCGACGAGGTTGCACATCGCGCGCACCGCCGCCGGGTTGTGGGCGTAATCCAGGATCACGCGGAACGGATGCTCGTCGTAGATATTCATGCGGCCCGGCGCCTGGAAATACGTCGAGTCGAATGTGCGCAAGCCGTGGCGGATGTCCTCGAGGCTGATCTTCATGTTGTAGGCAAGCGCGGCCGCGAACATCGCGTTCTGCACGTTGTGCATCGCGCGCCCCTCGATCGTCGCCGGCACCAGGTGTGTCCACAATAACGGCGTATGCGTTTCGTGGTCGTAGATCGTGATCATGTGGCCATTCATGCCTTGCTCGAGCACGAACGCCTGCCCGCCAGCCTGAATGTGCTTCTTCACCAGTGGATGCGCCGGATTCATTGTCACGTAAGAGACCCGTTCGGCTTGCGTGTAATCGGCCATCTGCAGGCAGCGCGCGTCATCGGCGTTCAGTACTGCCGCGTCTTTAGCGATCTCGATTGGCACGCGCTTCACTTCCGCAAGCTGTTCGAGCGTATCGATGCCGCGCAATCCGAGGTGGTCGGCCGCGACATTCAGGCACGCGGACACGTTCGTTTCCGGGAAGCCGAGTCCGCTACGCAACATTCCGCCACGCGCGACCTCCATGACGGCTGCGTCGACGGACGGGTCGCGCAGGATCATCTGTGCCGAAACCGGCCCGGTCATGTCGCCCGGCACGCTGAGCTTGCCGTCGATGTAGACGCCGTCGGTCGACGTCAGCCCGACATGCAGGCCGGACAGCTTCAGGATATGCGCCAGCATGCGCGACGTCGTCGTTTTGCCGTTCGTGCCGGTGATCGCCGCGATCGGGATGCTGGCAGGCGCGCCGGGTGGAAAAAGCATGTTGACGACGGCGCCGCCGACATCGCGCGGCTTGCCCTCGCTCGGCGCGACATGCATGCGGAAGCCGGGGCCGGCGTTGACCTCACAGATGCCGCCACCGGTGTCGCGGTACGACTCGGTGATGTCTTTCGTCAGGAAGTCGACGCCGCCGATATCGAGGCCGATCGCCTTGATCGCGCGAATTGCCATCTCGCGATTGTCCGGATGGATCGAATCGGTCACGTCGATCGCGGTGCCGCCGGTCGACAGGTTCGCTGTCGAGCGCAGGTAAACGACCTCGTCCTTCGCAGGCACGGTGTCGCGGTCGTAGCCGATCTTGGTCAGCAGTCGCTCGGCCTGGTGATCGAACTCGATACGCGTCAGCACTTTTTCGTGGCCGACGCCGCGGCGCGGGTCCTTGTTGACGATGGCAACGAGTTGCTCGATCGTGTGCTCGCCGTCACCTACGACATGGCCGGGCACGCGTTTTGCCGCCGCAACCAGTTCGCCATTGATGACAAGCAGTCGGTGATCGAAACCTTCGATGTAGGATTCGACGACGATCGAGCGGCCGTGCTCGCGTGCTTTCTCGAACGCAACCTCGACTTCGTCGGGCGCTTTCAGGTTGATGGAAACGCCGCGGCCGTGATTGCCGGCGAGTGGCTTCAGAACCACCGGGTAGCCGATGCGCTCCGCCGCGCGGACTGCCTGAGCGCCGCTGCGGACGATGATCTGTTTCGGCACCGGCAGGCCGAGGTCACGCAAGATCGCGTTCGTCTCTTCCTTGTCGCCGGCGAGCTCGACGGCAATGTTGCTGGTATTGCCGGTCGTCGTCGCCTGGATACGCTGCTGGTATCGGCCATGGCCGAACTGCACGAGGCTGTAGTTGTTCAGCCGCAGCCAGGGAATGTGGCGCTTTTCGGCCGCCTCGACCAGCGATGCCGTGCTCGGCCCGAGCGCGCGCGACTGCGCGTAGCGAATGAAGCTGTCGCGCTCGGCATGAAAATCCCAGTCGGCGGGCGGCGCCTCCTGCGGTTTGATCGGCTCGGGCAGCAGGCTGTGTATCAACTTCAGCGCCAGCTCGCTCGCTTCACGGCCGACCGCCTTGTCCTTGTACTGGAACACCATGTTGTAGTGTCCCGCCTTGCCGTCGATCGATCGCGTGCGGCCGAATGTCACCGGCGATCCCGCGACGTTCTGCAGCTCGATGGCGACGTGTTCCATGACATGGCCGAGCCACGTGCCGTCGTCCTCGCGCAGGCGGCGCACGAAGCCGCCGGGTTCGCGGTAGGAGCAGCCGTGCTCGTGCAGGCCGGGCAGAAACTCGAGCAGCGGGTCTACGAAGTCGCTGCCGAGGCGTCCGGTGGGCCACTCGTCGAGTTCACCCAGGTCCAGCTCGTGGCGGATGACCGGGAAATGCGCGTAAATGCTCGGGCCGACGTAGACGTTGGTGGCGACGATTTTCATTATTATTCTTCCGTCATCGTGCTAGGGATGTTGTGTCGAAATCTGGGCGCGCTACGCGTCCCCGGCGCTGGCGGTGCGTGACTCGATCTCGAATCGCCCGCCGGATATCAGGATGTGCAGCCTGACCCCGATAAGGCTCACCGGTTCACCGCGACGCGCGCGGTCCATCGAAGAATAACTCAGATCCATCGGATCTATGATGGTAATACCGCCGCTGCCGACGACCTCAAGATCATCGCCCGGCCTGATGAACGCAGCCGTGTCCTCGTCGAGGCCGATACCGATCGCGAACGGGTTGTAGGCCAGTGCCGTCAGCAGCCGGCCGAGCCGATCACGCTGACGAAAGTGCTGGTCGATAATGAACTTGTTTGTCAGGCCCAGGCCCGGCGCCATCGTGACCTTGTCCGGGCTCGGCGTGCTGCCCTCTTCGCCGCCGGCGATCATGTGCTCCGGCATGAACGCGGCGCCTGCCGACGTTCCGGCAACGTGCATACCGGCAGCATTGCGGCGCCGGATGCGCCGCGCGACCTCGGTGCCGCCCAGCGTCGTCGACAGCCGGAGCTGGTTGCCGCCGGTCATGAAAACGCCGTCGGACCTGTCGATATAGTCCAGCTCACTGCCCGATTGGCAGTCGCGGCGCGTTTCAAAAGGCAGCACGCGTGCGTGCCGGACGCCGAGCTTGCGGAACAGCTTTTCATAGTTGCGGCCGGTGTCCTCGAGTTCCGATGCCGTCGGAACGATGCTGATGCGGGCTTTCTTGCCGCCGCAAACGTCGACGAAGCGATCGAGGATTTCGGGATTGTTCAGTTTTTCTTCGGCGCCGCCGATCGGAATGATGAAACCACGGTCCGTGTTTTCTACTGCATCTGCAGGTGACATTGAGTTTGAGCCCTGATCCCTGAAGCTTTATTCGAAAGTTCCGGCAATTTCCTGTTTGCCGTCCCTGACGTGCCAAGCGCCGCCGATCATGACATCGCTGACCCGGTGTTTGTCGTCGAGCACGACGAGGTCGGCGCTCGCACCGACGTCTATGATGCCCTTGCCGTGCAGTCGCAGCAGGCGCGCAACGTTGGACGTGATCGCCGGCAGCACATTATCGAGCGGTACACCCTTGTGCAGCAGTGCCGTCATCGTCGCCGCGAGGCTTGCGGGACTGCCGACGTCCATCGACAGCATTTCGCCCTGTGCATCGAACACCGGCAGACAGCCGCCACCATCGGAGCTGATCGTGACATTCTCCGGCGGTGCACCGGACTCGAGGTAGGCGATGATCGCGTCTTCGGCCGACCACGCGTCTTCGCCGTCCTCGACCGGGAATGCGGTGATATCGACGACGCAGCCGAGGCGCGCCACGTCAATCGCCTCGTCGAACAGCGCCTTGCGACGGTTGACGTGCGTCGGATTGAATACGCGCGGCGGCAGCTCAGTCTGTGTCAGCGCTTTGCGCACTGCAGCGAGCCCGCGTTCGCCGTCACCGACGTGCAAATGCACGATACCGGCCTTGCCGGTGATCAAACCCGCGACATGCGCATCGCTCGCGATGCGCAACAGCTCGTCCAGCGTCGGCTGGCTCGAGCGGTGGTCGCTGATCGCAAGTTCGCCGACACCGATAATCGGATCGACGAACACGATGTCGTCGCGCACGCTGCCGGTCAGGGTAACCGGCGGCACGTGATAGCCGCCCGTATGGCACCACGCGCTCATGCCTTGCTCACGCAGGGCAAGCGCCTGTGCGACGAGCGAGCGCGTGTCGCGCGTCGTGTCGTCCGTGCCGAGCACGCCCACGACGCTCGTTACGCCGACATGGGTAAAGCGCGACAGCGGCACTGCCGGCACGCGGCTCGAAAAACCGGATTCGCCCCCGCCCCCGGTGATATGGGCGTGCCCGTCGATGAAGCCCGGCAGCAGGCGCCGGCCATCGAGATTGAGGACGTCGATGCCCGGTATCGACACGTCATCCGGGTCATTGACGACGGCAAGCACCTCGCCGCCACCAATCAAGAGGTGGCGAAGCCCGAGGTCCTCAGGGGCGAAAACATGCGCGTTGGCTAGCAGGGTCAGCATGGCGAAGGCCGCGAAAAAGGCGGGTATTGTACACTGAAGCTTCCGCGAATCAGGACAAAGCCGCCATGCCGGGCGATATGCCGCTGGGCCAACCAACGCGCTACACCGACAGCTACGACCCGTCGCTGCTCCACCCGATCGCGCGCGCCGACAGTCGCGCAGGCCTTGGCTGCCGGGAGGAACTGCCGTTTCGGGGCGAGGACGTCTGGAACGCATGGGATCTGACCTGGCTGGCGCCGTCTGGCCAGCCGCGGGCAGCCGCGGCCGTGATTCGTGTACCGGCGTCGAGCAGCCACATGATCGAGTCGAAATCGATGAAGCTGTACCTGAACTCGTTGTCGATGACGCCGTTTGATGACGAGGCGGCCGTGGCACGACGACTGTCGGATGATCTGTCGCAGACGGCCGGTGGTGACGTCCGCGTCGCGATCGAAAGCCCGGAGTCACCCGATCACGCGGTCGACACCTTTGCGGGCAGCAACCTCGACCTGCTGTCTGTAGCCTGCACGCGGTACGATCTCGACGCGTCCTTGCTGACAACCACCGCCAAGACCGTTGACGATGAAACACTGTAC
Organism: Woeseiaceae bacterium; assembly: GCA_041609735.1. Classification (GTDB taxonomy): domain Bacteria; phylum Pseudomonadota; class Gammaproteobacteria; order Steroidobacterales; family Woeseiaceae; genus UBA1847. The sequence continues at coordinate 46,796 of JBFIQH010000003.1, forward strand.
ACGCACGCGTTCCGCAGCCTGTGTCCGGTGACAGCTCAGCCCGACCTCGGCAGCATCGCTATCCGCTACAGTGGCCGGGCGATCGAGCCAAGGACGTTGCTTCGCTATCTCGTCTCGTACCGGCAGCACGAGGATTTTCACGAAGCATGTGTCGAGCGGATATTCGTTGAAATCAGCGAACGTTGCGCGCCGCAAAAACTCAGCGTCTACGCGCGTTTCCAGCGCAGAGGGGGCATCGATATCAACCCGTTTCGCACCAACGGTGACGAATCCGCCGTCAACCTTCGGCTCTGGCGTCAATAGTTCGGAAAACTGACGACGCGCGGACTACTGGTCGATATCGTCCGGCGACAGTTTGTGGCCCCAGCCTTTTTTCGCCTCCAGGTAACGGCGATTGTTGTCGTTGACGCCGCAGACATGCTTGATCGGCGTTACGTCGCCAAGCCCGTGCGCGGCAAGGTCGTCGACTTTCTTTGGATTATTGGTCAGCAGTCGTATCGGGCGATTGCCGACAAAATACTTCAGCAGTGCCGCAGCATCGCTGAAGTCGCGTGAGTCGTCGGGCAAGCCGAGCGAGCGATTCGCCTGGTACGTATCTTCCCCGGAATCCTGCAGCAAGTAGGTTGCAGCCTTCGCCCACAGCCCGATACCGCGTCCCTCGTGACCGGACATATACACAATGACCCCGCCCTGGCTGTCGGCTTCGATGCGTCGCAATGCCGCAGTCAGCTGCGGGCCGCACTCGCAGCGCTCGGAGCCGAAGACGTCGCCGGTCAGGCAACTCGAATGCACGCGCACGAGCGGGTTTTTCCACGACGCGGGATCGCCGATGACCAGCACGCTGTTGACCGCCATCGCCGTTGCCAGTGACGCGAACGATTGCTGCGCATTCTGCTCGCGCAGCTCGTCAGCGAGCCGCACGACGTTTTCGAGTTCGGTATTGCGCACCGAAGCAAACCAGTTCGCCGTGATGCGCCGGTCGCCGACATCGATCGGCAGCGGGATCGGCCCGAGGATACTGATCGTCGGCCCGGCATCGGTCGCGTCATCCATGTCAAGCCGCGTGCCGTGGCGATCGATGCGAAACAGGCTACCCGCCCGCGCGAGCCGCACGCGGACGTTGGGATCGATATAGCTGAACATCGCGCGGATTATGCCGGAATCGACGCCGGCCGGCTCCGGGCGCAGCTCGCACTGGCGTTTTTTCTTGCTGACCACTTGGTCATTAACTATAATTACTGACCAGCCAGTCATCAGGAGATCGGGCATGTCCGAACCGCGCTACCGGCGCCGCAAGCAGGACCGGCCGGCCGAAATTGCCGAGGCGGCCTTCGAGGTGTTTGCCGAGCAAGGCTATGCGCGAGCGCGCGTCCAGGAGGTCGCGAAGCGCGCTGGCGTCAGCAAGGGGCTGATGTACCTGTATTTCAAGACGAAGGAGGAACTGTTCAAGGCCGTCATCAAGAGCGTCGTCGTTCGCCGCGTCGATGCATTGCTCGCGAATCTCGAGACGACGACGTCATCCTCCGAGGCGTTCTTACGCGGCCCGTTCGCCGATTTCATGAAACGTATCCCCGGATCGCCGGTGGCAGTCGTCATCCGGCTGCTGCTGTCGGAAGGACCGCGGCATCCGGACCTCGTCGACTACTACTGGCAAAACGTAGTGTCGAAAGGCCTCGGTGCAGTACGGCGATTCGTCGCGCGCGGCGTCGAACGCGGCGAATTCCGCCACACCGCTGTCGATGATCTGCCGCAGCTGTTTCTCGCGCCGACCATCGTCGCAACGATCTGGAACATGCTGTTTACAAATCGGCCCATCGATGCCGATCGCCTGATCGATACGCAAATCGAACTACTGCTCGACCACATCCGCATCGA
>JBFIQH010000004.1:0-41857 GCA_041609735.1 Woeseiaceae bacterium
ACAGGGGTTCGAATCCCCTTGGGGACGCCATTTCCTCAGCCACGGCACACACAAGGTCGGCTTGGCGCGGATGCATGCGCTATCGCACAGCGGAGCACCGCCTCTAGTTGACGGTGCGGACTGCCTCCGCTGAAAACGAACTCTCGACGCCAGTGGCGTTGAAGGCGGTCGCTGCAAAGTAATAGGTGTCGGGCAGCAGATTGTCGACAACGAAACCTGTGGTCCCCGGATTCGTAATTACAACTTCGTTCTGATACGCCCCGGAGTTCTTGCCATAGTAAATCTTGTAGCCGGCGAGGTCCGTCAGCGTGGTCCCGTCTTCGTTTTGAGTCGGGGGTTGCCAGTTTAGCGATACGCTGCCGAGCGCGGTGTCCGTTACGGTGACCGAAAACGTCAACGTGTCATTCTTGTCACCGTCTGTGACGGTGACGGCAATGTTGCTGTAAGTGCCAATGTCGGCAATTGTTGGTTGGCCGTAAAGTCGTCCGTTTACCGAATCGAAAATCGTCCAGTCAGGTTTATTCTGAATCTGAAAGCTCAGCGGATCCCCGTCAGGATCCTGTGCCTGCGGTTCGAACTCGTACATGTCATTGATCATTACCGCGGAATCGGGACTGCCAATGATTATCGGCGCATCGTTGCCCGGGTGGTTCGTGATGAATCCGCTGAGTCCCTCATCATTCTCCGTGTCGAAGCAGCCTGCCAGCAGGATGCCCGGCAGAAGCACTATCAGCGCTTTTTGCATTGTGATCCCTCACTTCAGCTCTTGTGTAACCGGCGATATCCGTATCGCGCATTGCCTGAAATCACGCGTGGTCACGTGTGGCTGACGCTAGCTACAGTTTGGAGGGATTTTTGAACCGCATGCGACATGCATGACAGGCAAATGCCTGTCACGAATTTCTGGCGGCCCCGCTGTCGTAGGAAAGTCCCTTTAGACCGGTGGCTTTGCGTCCCTGACTTTCGCCAGGTTTGCCTTTTTCAGTACAGGCCTCGTATATTGCCCGGCGCTGAAATCAAGGCCCGTGCATCCGTCACAAAACGGAATATCGTCCGAGCGCGAACGCTCCTGCACGGTAAAAGCAAGAGTAGTGCCAACATGGAAAGTTGATCGGAAAGCCAGCGATTTACGGCATTTTCTCGCGCATTGTGCGCGAGTTACGGGTTCGCCAGCGGCGCCGAAGTGCGCCCAGTAGCTTGATGACGCTTATGCAGACCTGCTAAGTATCCGGCCTTTGGAAGGTTACTGAATGGCGCAGGCTTCAGACATGCCGGGGAGGGCGCTCATTTCGTAGCAACCTAGATTTGCGATTGAAGATAGTTGTCTAGCCCGATCCTTTCGATCAGTCCCAACTGCGTCTCCAGCCAATCCACATGCTCTTCCTCTGACTTCAGGATGTGATCAAACAGATCGCGAGTAACGTAGTCCTTGTGGCTCTCGCAATAGGCAATAGCGCCGCGTAGATCAGGCAACCCATCCAGCTCCAGGGCCAGGTCCGCCTGCAGCATTTCCTCCACGTTCTCGCCGATTCTCAGCTTGCCGAGGTCCTGGAGATTGGGCAGCCCCTCGAGAAACAAAATACGCTCGATGAGTGCATCGGCATGCTTCATCTCGTCGATCGACTCCTCGTATTCCTTGTCGCCGAGCCGCGCCAGGCCCCAGTCCTTGAGCATGCGCGAATGGAGAAAATACTGGTTAATCGCGGTGAGTTCGTTCTTGAGGACCCGGTTCAGGTGCTCGATGACTGTTGAATCGCCCTTCATAGCAATGCGTTCCTGCGGGAAAAGCCCGAGACTGGTTTAAGACTAGGAATGAGATGATAGCGGAGGGTGAGGGCGCCCGATACCCGGACATCCGGCGTGAATCCGCCAGAGCGAGCCGATCAGGCGACCGCGGGCTGATAAATGCGCGGAGCGGCGTCAGGCGTTCGGTGCGCCTTCACGACTTCCATTGCGTGCTGCATGCAACTGCCGCAGCCTGCCGCTACGCCCAGGGCACTCTGCAGGCCCCAGAGGTCACGCGCGCCGTTGTCCACGGCTTCGCGGATGTCGGCATCGGTGACGGCGTTGCAAATACAGACGTACATGGATTGAATAGCCTCCTGATAACGTGATTTAACTGCAAATGAGAATGATTGTCAATACCATTTAGAGCCCGGGGGCTTGGGACATGCAGGGATTATTTGATGTTGCCGGCAAGACGGCGCTGGTCACGGGCGGCTCGCGCGGCATCGGCGAGATGATCGCCGAAGGCTTCGTCACCCATGGGGTCCGGACCTATATCTCGTCGCGCAAAGCCGAGGCCTGTGATGCGACGGCCGAGCGACTATCGGCCTTGGGCGAGTGTCATTCGATCCCGGCCGACCTGTCGACGGCCGAAGGCGTGCAGGCGCTGAGCAATGCCATCAAGAGCCGCGAGTCCAGCCTCGATATCCTCGTCAACAATGCGGGCGCAACCTGGGGTGCGCCGATCGAGGAGTTTCCCGAGAAAGGCTGGGACAAGGTCATGGACATCAACGTCAAGGGGCCGTTTTTTCTTACCCAGGCATTGTTGCCGCTGCTCGAGGCCGCGGCGAGCGCCGACGATCCGGCTCGCATCATCAATATTGGCTCTGTCGACGGGCTGAACGTCAACGGATTGCCGACTTTTTCGTACGGCCCGAGCAAGGCGGCCATCCACCACCTGACACGCACGCTGGCGAGGCATCTTGCTGCGCGGCATATCACGGCCAATGCCATTGCACCCGGCCCGTTCCCGAGCAAGATGATGGCGCACACGCTGGAGCAATTCGGCGAGCAGATTCGTAAAAGCGTTCCGCTGCAACGCATCGGCGAACCGACCGATATGGCCGGCGCCGCGATATTTTTAGCGTCGCGCGCATCGAGCTATGTAACCGGTGTCATCATCCCCGTCGATGGCGGAATTATCGGTGCCGCAGGCACACATTAAAGTTGTCTTAATGTGCCTGCAGACCGTCAATTCGTAATGTCAACGTGGCGCGTCTTTTGTCATAAGCACCGTCGCTGTTTTTCGACAGGTTTACTGCCCGTTCAAAACTGCTAGTGTTTTCCCATAGCAGCGTGTCGCTGCCGAAAGGACGCATTTAGAAAACAGACGATCGACTACTGAAAAAGGCAAACCAGTCGAAAGATTGAGACGCAAAGCCACCGGTCTAAGGGCGAAAGCCTATGACAGCGGGGTTGCCAGGTTAAGAATTCAGCGGTGAATCAGCGGTAAAAATGCTGCACTAGTTTCACCTGCAAGCGGAATTTCGCACGTGTGTATTCATTCGGCGTGCGCGCCTCGCGTCAACATAACGTCTCGACTTCGAATTGGTTGCCCTCCTTGCCCAGGGACGGAGCAACGTTATGCAAAATGTTCGAAGCTCGCGCGCAAAAAACCGCGTATTCATGATGATCGCAGCGGCCATTCTCCTGAATGGCTGCCTGATGGACGAAGAAGAACCGGAATTCGGTGACGATATCGAATCCGACGTCAAGGTCAGCGGGAGCATCGGGGACGGCCCGGTACATTCTGCATTCATCGCGATCTATCGTAACGACTCGGCGGTACTGACCGAGTTCACCGGTGACAGCAGCGCAACCTACAACATCAATGTCAAAACCAAGGGCAAATATTATCCGCTGAAGATCGAGGCGCGCGACGGCGTCGACATGGTGACAAACATGGCGCCGGATTTCACGCTGATTGGCGCCGCACTGGAACCCGGCAAGCGGGCTATTGCCAACGTGAACCCGTTCTCGACGTTTGCTTACGAACTCGCTCTCGAGCTACCGGGCGGCATGAGCAAGGCCAACCTGGAGCTGGCCGAGACGACGGTCACAACTACGCTGAACTGCGGATTGTCGACGCTGCTTTCCTCCGGTCCGATGTCATCCGAGATCGACGAAACGAACATTGCAGAAATCGTTCGCGCGTCTGAAGCGCTGGGCGAGACGGTACGGCGAACTCGCGACACGCTCATTAAATTCAATTTCCCGAGCAGCGGCGATGCGGTCGTCGGTGCGCTCGCGTCCGACCTTACCGACTCGGTGATCGACGGTCGCGGCGGGTCGCGAGCGGATGCACGCACGGCAGCGATCGCGACAATCGCGTCGACACTCGTGCAGCTGGAGACGATCAGCAACGAGCTGCATGTCTACGGTGTCGATGCAACCTCGGCTATGAATGCATCAGTTACTCAAGTATCGAGGTCGGCGCCGTCGTCAATGGTCGATGATCTGTTGGCGACCGAGGGCATGTTGACGTCGATTCGTACCGGGCTGGCTGCGGCGGCCGCCATCAGCGCCGACACCAAAGTCGTGCAACTGCAGCAGGCCGCGGCTGGGCTACAGGCAGGCATGGACTACACCATCGTGCGAACCTTGCTGCCCGACGACTATCGCGTGACGCTGCAAAACGTACTGCTTGCGGTCGGCGGCGGAAGCGACCAGACGGTCGACACGGTCAATGCCTGGGTCAGGGGCGGCGCGCCCGCCAACGAACCGCCGACAATCAGCGGTACACCGCAGAGCCAGGTCAACGTCGATACCCCCTACGACTTCCTGCCGAGCGCCAGCGATCCGAACGCCGGCGATGCGCTGACCTATTCGATTTCCGGGCGGCCGTCGTGGGCCAGCTTCAGTACATCGACCGGCCGGTTGACCGGGACACCCGGCGTTGGCGACGTCGGCACGTATTCGAATATCACGATATCCGTCTCCGACGGTCAGAGCTCGGACAGCATCGGGCCGTTCTCGATTGTCGTCCAGGGCAGCAGTGTGGGATCCGTTACTCTGAGCTGGAGTGCCCCGACCCAAAACGAAGACGGCACGCCGCTGACGGACCTCGACGGCTACCGGATCTACTGGGGCACGACGCCCGGCAGTTACCCGAGCTCCGTGACGATCGACAACGAAAGCGTGACCACCTATGTCGTCGATAACCTCGCTCCCGGGACCTATGAGTTCGTGGCGACGTCGTTCAACACATCGGGGGTGGAAAGCGGCTACTCGAGCCCGGCGACCCGAACCGTGCAGTAACAGGTCGTCGGCATCGTGCGCCGGCGGGACCCTGCAAATCAGTACCGGACCGAGTCGACAGTCCCGGCTGTGACCACGTTACTGCAAAAGTAGCGCGGTTCATGGCACCATGGGCGCCTCCTTCGCTGGGCGCCTGGGATGTGATGACCGAAACAAGTCGCAAGTTGCTGATCGTCGAGGACGATCCGGGCTTATTGAGCCAGCTCAAATGGTGTTTCGAGGATTACGACGTCTATGCGGCCGAAGACCGCGCGTCGGCCATCGCGGAATTGCGCCGCCACGAGCCCGCGGTGGTCTTGCAGGATCTCGGTCTGCCGCCGCAGCCCGAGGGCGTCGAGGAAGGTTTCGCTACGCTGGCAGAAACACTGAAGCTGGCCCCGCACACCAAGGTCATCGTGGTTACCGGCAACGGCGACCAGGAAAACGCACTGAAAGCGATCGGGCAGGGCGCCTACGACTTTTATGAAAAGCCCGTCGACACCGACACATTAAAGCTTCTCGTCGACCGCGCATTCACCATTGCCGAGCTGGAGCGGGAAAATCGCCGGCTGCAGCTGCAGGTCAACGAATCGCCGCTGGACGGAATCGTTGCGGCCAGTGAAGGCATGCTCGCGGTTTGTCGCATGATTGAAAAAGTCGCGCCGAACGACGTGTCGACCTTGCTGCTCGGCGAATCCGGTACCGGCAAGGTGCTGCTGGCGCGGGCGCTGCATCGCCTCAGCCCGCGTGCCGAGGGCAAGTTTGTCGCGATCAATTGCGCGGCAATTCCGGAAAACCTGCTCGAATCCGAACTCTTCGGTCATGAAAAAGGCTCGTTTACCGGTGCGCACAAGCAAACGATCGGCAAGGTCGAGGTCGCCAGCGGTGGAACGCTGTTCCTCGACGAGATTGGGGACATGCCCATGCCGCTGCAGGGCAAGCTGCTGCGTTTCTTGCAGGAGCGCGTCATCGAGCGTATTGGTGGGCGGCAGGAGATTCCGGTCGACGTCCGCGTCGTATGCGCCACGAACCAGAATCCGGAATCCCTGATTGGCAAGGGCCTGTTCCGCGAAGACCTGTACTACCGCATCGCCGAGATCACGATCAATATTCCGCCGTTCCGCGAACGTGAGGAAGGGCGGCTGATCCTCGCGCGCACGCTGCTGCAGAAGTACAGCAAAAAACAAAAGCGCGCGCTGAACGGATTCAGTGAGGATGCCATACTTGCAATCGAGGCCTACGCGTGGCCCGGAAATGTCCGCGAGCTTGAAAACAAGATCAAGGGTGCCGTGATCATGGCCAACGGCAAGCTCGTGACCGCTGCGGATCTGCAGTTGAATGCCGACGAGGAGGCCGGTGAGACATTGAATCTGCGGGAAGTTCGCAGCCGCGCCGAGTCGAAGGCGATACGGGTGGCGCTGACAAAAAGCTTTGGCAATATCTCGAAAGCCGCCGAACTTCTGGGGATCACGCGACCGACGCTTTACGACCTGATCAACAAGTACGGTATGTCCGCCGAAGGGTATTCGAAGAAGGCTGCGCCCTGACGGGCCCGCGCAGTCGGCGCAGGGCAATCGCAAATTTTATCGCGTCTTGAATTGATCGGGATTGAGGTCGTGCCGCGACAGCAACTTGTAAAAGTCGGTACGATTGCGTTTCGCAAGCCGCGCCGCCTGGCTAACGTTACCCTGAGTAACCTGCAGGATCTGTGACAGGTAATTGCGCGTGAACTCATCACGGGCATCACTGAACGACAGCAGCTTGCCGGCGTGATCGCCGAGGCTTTGCTGCACGAGTTCCGCGCTAATGACTGGCGATCGCGACAGTGCGACGTTTTGACGAACGATGTTATACAGCTGGCGAATATTGCCGGGCCATTCGGCCGTCACCAGCATCTCGACGGCCTCGGGCGCGTAGACCTTGCGCTCCTGGTCCCCGTCCCGTGCGATGACCTGCAGGAAGTGTGCGACCAGTAGCGGAATGTCCTCGCGACGATCATCGAGGTTCGGCAGCCGGATGTTGACGACGTTCAGGCGGTAGTACAGGTCCTCGCGAAACTTTCCTTCCTTGAGCATTTCCTTGAGGTCGCGGTGCGTCGCCGAAATGACGCGAACGTCGACGTCGATGGCATTGGTGCTACCCACCGGCCGTACCTGGCTCTCCTGCAGCACGCGCAGCAGCTTTACCTGCAGCCGCATCGGCATGTCACCAATCTCGTCCAGCAACAGGCTGCCGCCTTCGGCCGCCTTGAACAGGCCGTCGTGGCTGCGGGTTGCGCCGGTAAACGCCCCTTTCTCGTGGCCAAAGAGTTCGGACTCGAGCAAGTTCTCCGCCATCGCGCTGCAGTTGATGCCGACGAACGGCTTGCTCTTGCGCGGGCTGGCATTGTGGATGGCGCGGGCCAGTAGTTCCTTGCCGGTACCCGATTCGCCGTTGATCAGGACACGGGCATCAGTAGCGGCAACCATCTTGGCCTGGTTCAGCACCTCTTTCATTGCCTGGTTGCGCGTGATGATGCCGGCCGCCCAGTTTTCATCGACTTCGACCGAGCCGGATACGCGCATCGCCTTTTCGACGGTCGCCATCAGTTCGTCCTTGTCGATCGGCTTGGTCAGGAAACCGAACGCGCCGCTTTGCGTCGCCGCGACCGCATCCGGGATCGTGCCGTGCGCGGTAATCATGACGACGCGCAGGCCCGGGGACCGAGTCTGCAGTTCCTTGAGCAATCCGATGCCGTCCATCTTGTCCATACGCAGGTCGGTGATGACGAGATCCGGCGCAAACCGGCTCAGCGTTGTCAACGCGTCCTGCGCACTCTCGACCGCTTCGACCTCGTAGCCCTCGGCGCGCAGCCGGATCGACAATAGTCGCAATAAGCCGGGGTCGTCGTCGACGAGCAGGATCTTGCCGCGCGGGTTCGGATGGGTTGCAGGCATGGTGCTGACAGTAACGAGGGGGCTACAAGGGTAGTGCGTGGGTGCGGCAGCGCGCAAGTGCGGGTGCCGCAGGGGCGCGATCGGGCCTGAAGGCCCTCCTACTGCCCCTGTTCGCGCAGCGAACGTTCGATCGACGTGATTGCCTCGAGTTTTTCCTCGGCATTCTCGAGTTCGGAGCGCAGGCGGCGGTTTTCCGCCTCGACCGTGGCCAGCCGCTGGTTCAGCGCCTGTTCCTCGGTCTGGGCCTGGCGCGAACTTAATTGCCGCAGTCGCCGGGCTTCCGACTCGAGCACGATGCGGCTCTCGACGGACTGCAGATAGATCTGCGCCAGTGAGATCTCGGCCGACGTCATCAGCGGCGACTGCGCCAGCAACTCCCGCAGCAGGCTCTGCGCGCGCTGCGGATCGGCCTCCGAGTGCCCCGGCGTTGCCAGCACGAGAGCGAATTTCAAGGTCGTTGACGGGTTCGGCGTCAGCGTCGCGCGCGACTCCGCGTCCGCGAAAATCTCGACCTGGGTTGCCGGGTCACCGGTGGCGAGGCGCTCGAGGTCGGCGAGATAATCTTCCGCAGCGGGTGCGCCGAGTATCGTGGAGCTACTGTCGCGTTCGCTGCCCGTACGGACCTTGTCGAGCCAGCCTTTTGTCTGCGCACAACCCGACAGCAGCACGACGATGACCCATGCGGCTGTCGATAATACCGGTCGCGTTGTGCTACGCATTCGCCGCCATCTTCTGTGCCTGAACCATCCGCTTTTGCGGCACCTGTATGCGGAAATGAGCGCCCGGAAATTCGCCGGTGTCGACCAGTTCCACGGCGCCGTCGTGGGCCTGCACACATTCCAGCACGACCGAGAGACCGATGCCGGTGCCGGCGACCTGTCCGCCTTGTTCGCGGCGGCCCTGGAAGAATGCCTCGAAGATCTTCGGCCGTTCATCCTCCGGGATTCCCGGCCCGGTGTCCGCGAACTCCAGCACAAAACTCTCCGGCGTGCGGCTCGCACGTATCGTTACGTGTCCGCCTTTTGGCGTGAACTTGATCGCGTTCGACAACAGGTTGTCGAGCACGGTACGCATCTTGTCGCGATCGGCATAAACGACGAATTCGTCGACATCGAGACGCAGCTGGATTTGTGCTGCCTTCAAGGCGAGCCGTTGTTCTTTTGCCACCGATATAACCAGTGCCCGCAACGGAAATTCCGTCAGCGTCAGGATCTCGTTCTTCGTCTGCCAGGCGCTGAAGCTCAGCAGGTTCTCGATCAGCTGCTGCAGCTTGATCCCGTTCATCCGCAGGATGTCAGTGACTTCGCGTTGCGATTCGTCCTGTTCGCCCAGCGTACCATCGAGCAGCAGCTCCGTCCCTTCGCGAATATTGGCGAGCGGCGTTTTCAGTTCGTGCGACATGTGTCGCAGGAAGCGATTCTTCTCCTGCGCAAGCTCGAGGAGGCGCAGGCGCAGCCATTCCAGCTGCCGGCCGAGACGTTCCAGGTCGCGCGGACCCTTGATCTCGATCTTTTTCGAAAAACCGCTTTCGCCAAGCTGGCGTATCGCGGAGTCGATCTGCCGAATTGGCCTGGCGACCAGCAGCGTGAAGAACAACACGAGGATGATCGTGCCTGGCACCAGTGCCGCAACCTGCCACGCGGACACCTGTTGCGCGCGCTGCATGCGCTCCTGCAGCTCAGCCAGCTGCAAGTCGACATCGGCGCTGAGGACCCGCGTGACCCGCGACACCTCTTCCCGCAACGGTGCGAACTGCGCAATCGCGGCCTGCGCTTGACCGGGTGTCAGTCCCGCTGCAGACAGCGTCTCGACGATATTCCGGGCTCTCGATGCAACCGCCACGAGCATTGCCGTCGAATTCGACAACTCGGCCAGCGGACGCATACGTTCAAGGCGTTGCTCGATCGTCGCGAGGTCCTGGCGCAGCAGCTGCAGGCTTTCTTCGGAACGGAAAATCGTGTGCTGCTGTGCAGCACGATCGAACTGGCCGATGTGCTCGGTCAACAGGCGATTGTTTTCCGCGGCCTGGATGCCGGTGGCGACCAGGGTCTCACTTTGTTCGGCGAGGCGATCGAGATTGAATAATGCCCACAGCACGGCAATCAGCAACGGCAGTGCGACCAGCCCGAATCCGACCAGGATTAGTCCGTTCAGCGATCGGGGGCGGGGGAATCTCATCAAGGCAGTGTAGCACCGGGATTATCGAGGAACGTCAGGCGGCCCAGTAGGCGCTAGGGTCGCGAGCTGCGATCTTACGCTCCCATTCGAGACTCGTGCGAACGATCGTATCGAGATCGTCGAACTGCGGTCGCCATCCGAGTGTCGACTGGATGCGGTCGGCAACGGCGACGAGTTCCGGAGGGTCACCGGCCCGCCGTGCCTCTTCGCGAATTTTCAGCGGCGATCCATGGGCTTTCTCTACAGCCTGCAGTACGTCGCGCACGCTGTAGCCGTGGCCGTACCCGCAGTTCAGCGTTGTCGATGCACCGCCGTCGCGCAGGTAGCGCAGCGCATCGATGTGCGCCGTCGCCAGGTCCTCGACGTGGATGTAGTCGCGCAGGCCGGTCCCGTCCGGCGTCGGGTAGTCGGTGCCGAATATCGAGACGTGCGGGCGCCGTCCAACGGCCGCTTCGCAGGCAACCTTGACGAGCAGCGTGGCCTTCGGCGTCGATTGCCCGATGGTTCCGCCCGGTTCGCAGCCGGCGACATTGAAATAGCGCAGGGCGACGTAGCTCGGCCCGCCTGCTGCCGCAAGGTCGCGCAGCATCCATTCGGTCATCAGCTTCGACGTGCCGTAAGGGTTGATGGGGTCCGTGGCAGAGTCCTCCGCGGCCTTGCCGCCCGGCGGAATGCCGTAGACAGCGGCCGTCGACGAAAACACGACGTGCTTGACGCCATGCCGGTTCGCCACGTCCAGCAGCGTGCGGCTCGAAGCGGTGTTATTGCGGTAGTACTTCATCGGGTCGGCGACCGACTCCGGCACGATCGTATGCGCGGCGAAATGCATGACGGTGTCGATGTCGTGCGCATCGAACAGCGACTCCAGCAGCGCGTCGTCACCCGTGTCGCCGACGACGAGCTCGCCGACCGTCACCGCTTCCCGGAACCCGGTCGTCAGGTTATCGAGCGTGATCACCGGTTCGCCGAGCTGGCCCAGCTGGCGTACGACGTGGCTGCCGATGTAGCCGGCACCGCCGGTCACTAGTATCCTCTTGTTTCCCATAGGGTTTCGTCCGTAAATTCGCCAAAGTTACAAATGGAAACGGCCAAATGTGAACCGCTCGCGGGTTTGTCGGCCGAAGTTTAACAATACTGTCGACTGGAATAAGGACCTGCTTCGCACAATATTTTGTGCAGTCGCGCTCGAATCGAGTCGCCTCGACACCGCTCGAAGGCGCTTGAAGCAAGGCGTCGACTGTTTTGGGCACGTTCAGTTTCCGGCGTTATCATAGTTGCGCTGCCGCAGGTTTTTGGCGGGGCGCCGACAGCTGAATGGGACTCCGAGCAATGATTCGAACGCGATCGACATCCCGCGGCCCCTGGCTACGACTGCTGGCGCTGTTGCCGTTCCTCGCTGCCTGCAGCGGCGGCGGCAGCGACTCGAATTCACCGCCACCGCCACCCGCCAACTCGGCGCCGACGTCCAATGCCGGACCGCCGCAAACGGTTTTGGAGGGCAGCACTGTGACGCTCGACGGCAGCGCGAGTTCGGATCCGAACCAGGGCGACGTGCTGACTTACAGCTGGACGCAGATTGCCGGTCAAACGGTGACGATCAACAACGCGACCTCCGCGGTCGCCAACTTTGTTGCACCCGACGTGCAGCCGGGCGCCCCGGAAGTCCTGACCTTCCAGCTCGACGTCAACGACGGTACCGTTAGCAACTCCAACACCAATACGAACACGGTCGAAATCACCGTGCAGGAGCCGCAGCCCACCGTATCGGTGTCGGGCAAGGTCAACTACGAGTTCGTGCCGCCAAACCTGAACTGCAGCGGGCTGAATTTCCTTGGCACTGTCGTCAGACCCATTCGCGGCGCGACCGTGCAGCTGATAGATGTCGCCTCCGGACTGGTCATCAATTCGACGATATCCAGCGATGCTGGTGACTACGCATTTGCAAACATTGCCGGCGGAACGGACGTGCGCTTGCGCGTGCGTGCCGAACTGAAACGTTCAGGTGCGCCGAGTTGGGACGTCGAGGTCCGTGACAACACGGATAATGCGAGTGGAGCGCTGCAAAATCGAGCGCTGTATGTCGTGGATGGCGCCAATTTCAATACCGGAGGGACCGACGTCACTCGTGACCTGACCGCAACGACCGGCTGGAACACGACGTTGAACAGCTACACGGATCCGCGCGCCGCGGCGCCGTTTGCCATACTCGACGCCATTTATTCCGGCATGCAGCTGGTGCTGACAGCCGATCCAACGGCAACTTTCGCGCCGCTCGATGCGTTCTGGAGCGTCAATAACACGCTCGTATCCGGAACATCCGATATCGATAACGGTGAACTCGGCGCCTCGTTCTATTCGAGCAATCCCGATGGCGGCGCGCCGAATCCTTCGCTCTTCCTGCTCGGCGATGCGAACGTCGACACTGAAGAATTTGACGACCACGTCGTTGTGCACGAATGGGGCCATTACTTCGAGGATAACTTTTCCCGGACCGATTCTATCGGCGGTCCGCACTCGCTCGGCCAGACGCTCGATGCGCGCCTGGCATTCGGCGAGGGCTGGGCGACGGCGCTGGCGGGCATGGCGCTCGACAATCCGCAGTACTGCGACACCGCCGCGGCAGGCACAACGCAGGGATTTGGTATCAACGCCGAGTCCGACGGCTTCGGGCGGCAGGGCTGGTACAACGAGATTTCGGTGACGACGTTCCTCTACGACCTCTGGGATACGAATGTCGACGGCACCGACAACGGCTCGATCGGTTTCCAGCCGATCTTCGATACGATGGTCGGGCCGCAGGCAACGACAGCAGCCTTCACATCGGTATTTTCGTTCGCGGCAGAACTGCTACCCATGCTGAACGCCGCCGACCAGGCGTTCGTCAACTCGCAACTAACGCGCGAAAATATCAACCCCGCGGGCATCGACATCTGGGGCGGCACCGAGACCAACGACGCCGGCGGCAACCAGGATGCGCTGCCGCTGTATATCGACATGGTCGCCAACGGCAGTACCACCGAGGTCTGCACGACCGCCGAATTCGACGGCACGAACCGCACCGGCAACAAACTGGCCCAGGACCGCTACATCCGCTTGTCGGTGCCTTCGACGGCACAATACAACGTCAGCGTCACGACGGTGAATCCGCCGGCACCGACGCCCGACCCGGACGACCGTGACCAGAGCGATCCGGATATCTTTATCTACCGAAACGGTACGCTGGTTGCAGTGGGTAACGGCCCCGTCGACAATTCCGAAACGTTTACGACGCAGAATTCACTGGTGGCCGGCCAGACATACTCCGTCTACGTCGAGGAGTGGCGCTACGACGACTCCGACCCCGATAACGGCACGCCGGATTCGTACCCGAACAGAATCTGTTTCGATGTTTCATTTTCGCCGTAAGAGCGAACAGGTGACAAACATGGTTTTAGCACGCACAGCATTTGCGGTACTGGCCGCTCTCTGTCTCACAGCCTGCGGCAACGGCTCCGACGAGAATTCGGCCGCGACCACCGAGGTTGACGTCGCGACGACGGCGCCGGGCGTGACGTTCACCCCGAAAGGCGATACTGCATCGGCCGGCAAGCCGTCCGGCCCGATCACGGTGGCCTACCGGCTGATCGGCAAGCCGGTCGTCGGGCAACCGATCGCCGTCGACCTGCGAGTCACATCGACGCTCGAAGGCAAGCCGGTAACGCTGAACTACCGCATCAACGACACGACGGCGCTGATGCTGGCCGAGTCGCAGCCGCGGTCGGTGACGATGGCCGCCGGCGCCGCCGACGACGGCGGCCGTGCCCAGCAAGTAACGGTGATCCCGATGCGCGAAGGCCGCCTGTACCTGAACGTCTCCGCCAGCTTAGACACCGAAAACGGCTCGATGTCGACGGTCACCGCCATCCCGATCCAGGTCGGCGACGCCCCCAGAACCCTGCAACAAAACGGCGAATTGTCGACCGACGAAGAAGGCAACCCGGTCCGAGTACTCCCCGCCAAAGAAAACTAGACGACTCAAGCTGCATGATCGTGTGCCGTCGACGGAATTACGCGTGCAGTGGCCGGCGTAACGCTGTTTGATGGAAGTAAAGCGGAGCGTCGCGAAGCGACGTGAGCCATGAGAGCAAACAGCGTTACGCCGGGCGCTGCGTGCCTGGCCGCGTGACATCGAGTCATGTACCGCACATCACCGTAAGCCATGCGGGCAAACCGTGTGACGTCCAGCGCCACTTGCTGATCAATGCACGATATGTAAAATCACGATTTCCCGCGGCATCCAAGCCGCAACCCCCTGTTTCCCAGTCACCCTGACTGGAAACACGGGAATTTTTTCCCAATTTTTTTTCCAAAAACTGCGCTGCATCACAGACAAGGTGCTGCACCGGGCCTACTCTGACACGGTGCGGACGGGTACGCATGCAGGCGAGCCCGGTGTCCGTCGTTTTCATCTGACGAGCAAAGTGCATGGACAGCAAGCTGAGGAACCGGATCAAGCAGGCGACGGAGGCGACCGACATCACGCAGTCGGACTTTGTCGATCTCCTCAAGCTGATCGATCGTCACTACGACCAGATGGAGGCGACGATCAGCCAGACGATCAACCAGACCGGCACCACGCGCCTCGGCGGGACGCAAACAATTAGCGCGCAGTCGATAACGATGAACTCGCCGATCGAAACGGTCTTCGACAGCGTGACGCAGGCGCTGATGTCGGTGAACGAGGACGGCGACATCATCGTCTGCAACAAGATCTGCGCGCGCAGCTTCGGGCTCGCGAAAGACCAGCTCATCGGCTCCAAGATCGAACACATCCTGCCTGGCTGCAAGGGCGTTCCGGTTGCCAGGTTCCTCGAGCCGTTCATTTCGAATCTCGACAATACCCAATTCGACGTCGCCGAAGGCGAGGTCGAGGCGCGCCGCATCACCGGCGAAACGTTCAAAGCCGAAATCAACGCCAGCCAGATCGATGCCGTCGACGGCAGGATCTTCGTTATCAGCCTGCGTGACGTGACCGAACGCCGCGAGGCCGAAATGATGCTGAAGGAAAACGAGGAGCGGTATCGAGCGCTCGTCGAGCATGCACCCGAGGCAATCATTGTATTCGACGTCGACGACAACAAGTTCATCGACGCCAACGACATGGCGTGCGAGCTGTTCAACCTGTCGCGTCAGCGTCTGCTGTCGGTCGGGCCGGAAGCGATCAGCCCGAAAATGCAGCCGGACGGGACGCCGTCGTTCGGCGTACGGCGCGGCCACATCCAGCGCGCACTCGATGGCGAACACCCGATCTTCGAATGGATGCACAAGGACTCCGGCGGGCGCGAATTTCCGTGCGAGGTTCGCTTCAGCCGCATGCCGGCGGGCAAGCGTTCGCTGATCCGCGTCAGCATTACCAACATTCAGGATCGCAAGCGCGACGAGACGCTCGCCTACGCGCAAAACAAGATTCTCGAAATGATTGCAGCCAGCACGCCGTACGATCGCACGCTGCGCGCAATTTGCCGCTTCGTCGAGCGCATCAGCGACGATTTGACCGCTGCGGTCATGGAGCTCGACCCGGTGACGAACACGCTGTCGGTCGCCGAGGCGCCGAGCCTCGCCGAACCGCTGAAAGCCTGCCTGATGGGCGTCAAGATCGATGCCGACAGCCTGACCTGCGGCTCCGCGGTGCACCAGGGCCAGGACCGCATCGTCGCCGATCTCGCCAAGGAATCGGGCTGGGGCGAGCACATCCGGGTCATCGAGGCGCAGCGCGTCGGCGCCATCTGGTCGTTCCTCGTCAACGGCGAAGCGGGCCAGGTCATCGGTACGCTCGACATGTACGTCAAGGAATCTCGCGTGCCGTCGACGGACGAACTCGACAAGATCAGCCGCATCGCGCGCCTTGCCGGTATCGCAATAAAACGCGAGCACGACGAGGAGCGCCTGCGCAGCAGCGAGGCCCGCTATCGCGGCCTGTTCGAGAACGTCATCGACGGCGTTTATATTGCGTCCCGCGACGGCGACCTGATCGCGGCAAACCCGGCGCTCGTCGATATGCTTGGGTTCGATGACGTCGAAGACCTGAAAGCAGCCGGCAGCACGAGCACGCTGTACGTCAACCCGATCGACCGCGAGCGCGTGTTCGCGCGTCTCGAAGCCGAAGGCTTCGTCAAGAACTTCGAGTACCGGCTGCGCTGCAAGGACGGCAAGGAGATCGTCGTCCTCGAAAATGCGCGCGCCGTCTACGACGACAACGGTAACATCGTCGCGCACGAGGGCACGATCACCGACATCACCGAACGCAAGCGCGCCGAAACCCGCGTGTTCGAAGAGAAGGAACGCGCTCAGGTCACGCTGCAGTCGATCGGGGACGGCGTCATCACGACGGACGCCGAAGGCAAAGTCGACTACATCAACCCGGTGGCGACCGAGCTGACGGGCTGGGACATGCGCAGCGTGCGCGGCAAACCGGTCGCCGATATCATGACGATCATCAACGAGCACACGCGCGCGACCGTCGAGAACCCGGTCATCCGCTGCCTCAAGGACGGTCGCGTCATAACGCTGGCCGAGAACTCGGTGCTGATCACGAAAAAAGGCGACGAGGTGCCGATCCAGGATTCGGCGGCACCGATTCGGGATCGCATCGGCAATATCATCGGTTCGGTCATGGTGTTCCATGACACCAGCAAGGAATCGCGCCTGTTCCGCCAGCTGAGCTACCAGGCGTCGCACGACACGCTGACAGGGCTGATCAACCGCCGCGAGTTCGAGAATCGCCTCGTCGAAAGCTTCAATACGCTGCGCATGAACCCGGAGCAGACGCATGCGCTGTTGTATCTCGACCTCGACCAGTTCAAGGTCGTCAATGATACGTTCGGCCACACGGCCGGCGACGAACTGCTGCGTCAGCTGACGGAGACGGTGCAGGCGCAGATACGCTCGACCGACGTCTTTTCCCGCCTCGGCGGTGACGAGTTCGGCATCCTGCTCGAACGCTGCGACGAAAAGCGCGCGATGATCGTCGCCGAGTCGATTCGCAGCAGCGTCGAGGGCTACCGCTTCGAATGGCAGGATTCGTTCACGACGGTGCGGGCATCGATCGGCGTCGTCGTCGTGACGGCCGAAGACGATAGCGCGGCGAGCATCCTCAGTTCGGCGGATGTTGCCTGCTATTCCGCGAAGGACATGGGCCGCAACCAGGTGCACCTCTATCGCGACAGTGACGCGTCGCAGCGACATGAGGAAATGAAGTGGGTGTCGCGCATCACCAGCGCCGTCGAGGACGAGCGCCTCGAACTGTATTTTCAGCCGATTATCGGCATCAGCGGTCGCAAGGGTGCGAGCGAGCGTGGCCATTACGAGCTGCTGCTCCGGATGCGCGATGAGAACGGGGAGCTCGTCAGCCCGGACCAGTTCATCCCGGCCGCCGAGCGCTATAACCTGATGTCGACGCTCGATCGCTGGGTTATTCATACGGCGCTGACCGAACTCGCGGATCGCCAGAGTGAGGGCGACGCCCGCTACACGCTGGCGATCAACCTGTCCGGTACATCACTGTCCGAGGACCGCTTTCTCGAGTTCGTTATCAAGCAACTTGAGCGTCAGCAACTGCCGAAGGGTGCGATCTGTTTCGAAATCACCGAGACAGCCGCGATCTCCAACCTGTCGCGCGTCATTCACTTCATGCAGGAGCTGAAGAAGCTCGGCTGCTTGTTCTCGCTCGATGATTTCGGCAGCGGCCTGTCATCGTTTACCTACCTGAAGAACCTGCCGGTCGATTTCCTGAAGATCGACGGCCAATTCGTCAGCAATGTCGTCGACGACACGGTCGACGAAAGCATGGTCAAGGCGATCAGCGAAGTCGGGCATGCGATGGGTATCGAGACGATCGCGGAACGCGTAGAAACGAAACAGGTGCTCGACAAGCTCAGCTCTCTCGGTGTCGAGTTCGCACAGGGCTATTACATCGCACGACCGTCCTCGGTGGCGTCGTTCGAGCCGTGGGCGGCCTGCGGGCCTGCCGAACTCAGCGCCTGATTCGGGTACGGGAGCCGCATACGCGGGCAGCGTGTGCCGGTGTCGATAGCCTGCCGATGCGGTACACTGGCCGCTTATGTCCGACGCCAATAATCCGAATAAATCGGAATCCCTGATAAGCGCTGGCGAGCCGCCGCCATTTTATGTCATGCATGCCGATGCCGAGCGGCCGATCCTGCTCGTCTGCGACCATGCAAGCTGCCGCTTTCCCGAGTCGCTCGGCGATCTCGGGCTGGATCCGTTCGCCCGTCGTTGCCACCTGGCCATCGACATCGGTGCCGGTTCCCTGACCGAATTCATCGCGGATGCGGTCGGCGTCACCGCCGTGGTCGCGCAGTACTCGCGCCTCGTCGTCGACCTGAACCGCGACCTGATGGACACGAGCGCCTTCCTGCCGTTCGGCGACGGAATCTTAGTGCCCGGCAACAACGGGCTCCGACAGAACGATAAGGACGCTCGAGCCGACGCGATTTACTGGCCCTACCACAGCGCCGTTGACGAGCAGGTCGAGCGCCTGCTGGCTTTTGGTACGCCGCCCGCATTCATTTCGATACACAGCTTCACGCCGGTGCTCAATGGTGAATCACGGCCGTGGGAGATCGGCGTCCTCTGGGACAAGGACGAATCGCTGAAGCAAATTTTCATCGAGGATTTTCGCGCCGAGGGCTTCAACGTCGGCGACAATGAACCGTACTCCGGCAAAGCGCCGGCAGACTACACGATCGATAATCACGCGGAATCGAGAGGTTTGCCGTGCGTCGGCATCGAGATCCGCCAGGACCTGATCAAGGACGAGGCGGGCGTCATGCGCATCGGCAACATCATGCGCCGCACCGTCGAATCGATACCGGACAGGGTGTCACTGCAAGAATACAAGATATCGGCCTGACGAAGGCCGCAACCGGCAGGGGGAGCACTATGGCGATACCCGAACCCAAGTTCACGATGGGCGTTGAGGAAGAATACCTGCTCGTCGACCGCGAAACGCGCAACCTGATCGTTGACCCGCCGCAGAGCCTGATGAGCGAATGCGAGGCCCAGGCCGAGGGGCAGGTCAGTTCCGAGCTGTTGCGCTCGCAGATCGAGGTCGGCACGCGCGTTTGCAACAACGTGCAGGAAGTGCGTGAGGACCTGACACGTTTGCGCAAGGTCATCGTCGACACTGCCGCCAACCACAATCTTGCACCGATCGCGGCATCGACGCACCCGTTCAGTAACTGGCGCGAGCAGAAGCAGACCGAGAAAGAGCGTTACGAGCAACTGACATTCGAAATGCAGGGCGCGGCGCGCCGTCTCGTCATCTGCGGCATGCATGTGCACGTCGGCATCGAGGACAACGAGCTGCGCATCGACCTGATGAACCAGATGTCCTACTTCCTGCCGCATCTGCTGGCGCTGTCGTGCTCATCGCCGTTCTGGGGAGGGCGCGATACCGGGCTCAAGAGCTACCGGCTGACGATTTTCGATGCCTTGCCACGCACCGGTCTGCCCGAACGCTTCGCGAGCTGGGCCGAGTACCAGCGTCACGTCAACATCCTGATGGACGCCGGCCTGATCGAGGATTCGACGCGAATCTGGTGGGACCTGCGGCCGAGTGCACGCTTCCCGACGCTCGAAACCCGCGTCATGGATGTCTGCACGCGGGTCGACGACGCGGTCGCATTGGCCGCGTTACTCGTTTGCATCCTGCGCATGCTGTACCGGTTACGCAAGCACAACCAGCGCTGGCGTATTTACACGCCAATGCTCATTCGTGAGAATCGCTGGCGCGCGATGCGCTACAGCTTCGACGAAGGGCTCGTCGACCTCGCGCGCGGTGTTGTCGTGCCGTTCGAGGAGTTGCTCGACGAGATTCTCGAGCTCGTCGCCGAGGATGCCGCCGCGTTGAATTGCGAGGCCGAGGTCGCGTCGGTGCGCAACATCCTGACGCGCGGCACCAGCGCCCACCGGCAGCTCCGTGACTACGAACTCGAAGAAGCGGCCGGGAAGAGCGAGGACGAGTGCCTGAGCGCCGTCGTCGACACGTTGATCAGCGACACGGCCGAGGGACTGTAACGGCCCCGATGTGCGGGTCGAATGGCGGAAAAACGCCTGAAACTGTGACCTGGCGCGGCCTGCAGCGCGCGGAATGCGGCCCAAGTCGCATAATATCCGCGCCGGATTGCCTACCATGCCCGGATGTTTCGTCAAAATGACATAACTCCGCCCGGGCGCCGCTGATGTACGAGATCCTCGAGTCGGTGCTGCCGCCGGTGTTCTCGGTGGCTGCGGTCACGTATCTCGCTCTTTCGGTTCATGTCGCTCGCTCGGCGCCCAACAACGTCATCAGTTTCTTCCTGTTGCTGATTGGCACGATGATCGCCGGCTCTGCGTTTTCGTTCGGCACCGAGGACCCGAACCTCTACGGCATCGGCCGTACACTGAGTTTCTTCTCGGCAGGCTTCATCCCGGTAGCTTTCTTCCTCGTTTATCGGCAATACACCGACAGTGCGCCGAGCCCGCTGATGATCGCCATCCTGTCCGTCATCCCGATAACGACCACGGTGCTGACGATGACGAATTCGATGCACAACATGATCTGGGCAATGATCGTCACCGAGGCCGGTGTGCACTTCACCGAGATTACCGATCACTACTGGTTCAACCGCGTGCACGCGCCGTTTGCCTACGGGCTGTTCGGGTTTTCTCTGATCGCACTTGCCGGCCGCCTGCCGAGTCTTGCGCCCGCACATCGCAAGCCGGTAGCGCTGCTGATCATCCTTGCCGTGCTGCCGTTCGCGCTGAACATTGCCAACACGTTTCTCGGCATGGGCCCGGTCGAGTTCCCGGTGTTGTCGTCGACGCTGACGGCATTGTTGCCGGCCTATGCTTATATCGCAATTTCGATGCGTGTTTACGATTTCAGCCCGGTCGCCTACGAAACGCTGTTCGATCACGTGCGTGACCCGATCATCGTGCTCGACAACGACGAGAGCATCATCTGTGTCAACCGGAAAGCCGAGGAAATGCTCGATTCGAGTGAACGAGACCTGCTCGGCCGTCGCTTGTGGGTAGATTTCCCGGAGGCTCACGAGGCGTTGAAACAGGCGTCCGAACTCGACCTGACGCAAACGCTGCGCATGAATACCGACAAGACCTATGAAATCAGCGTCGCGCCGCTGCTGGACGTTCGCAAACGCAAACAGGGTACGGTCGTCGTGTGCCGTGACGTCACGGAACGCCGCAAGGCTTTGAGCCAGCTCGCGGACAGCGAACACCTGATCCGGACACTGATCGAAACCTCGTCGAACGGCATCCTGCGCTTTGCCCGCGACGACAGCGACGAGCGGCGTCGGTACCGCTGTATCTTCGCGAATCGCGCCGCCGAAAGTTACCTGACGGCGGGCAGCGGCACGCTCGTCGGTATGCCGCTCGAAAAGCTGAAACCGCTCGAACCGGAGCAGCTACTTGCGCACTTCGGCGATCCGGACAAGCCCGGTTCGTCGCTCAACATTGAGACGACGCACGAAGGACCGGACGGCGATTCCTGGCTGCGCATCGTCGGCGAGCCGGTTGGTGAGGATTTTTCGGTTACGCTGATCGACATCACGCAGCGCAAGCGCAACGAGAACAAGATGATGGCCGATGCCTTGCGGGACCCACTGACGGGCGTGCTCAATCGGCGCGGTTTCGAGAAGGAGGCGGCTGCCAGCATTCGCGGAAACGAGCAGGGCGCCGTGCTGTACCTCGACCTTAACCACTTCAAGGCCATCAATGACCGCTTCGGTCACCAGGCCGGCGACGCGTTGCTGAAGGCGTTCGGCCATCGCCTCGAATTTTGCCTGCGCCCCGAAGACATACTCGGCCGGCTCGGCGGCGACGAGTTTGCCATCGTGTTGACCGACGTCAGCGTCGACGATGCGAAGCACATCGCCGAGCGGCTTGTCGTCACGGCGTCCGAGGCCTACATCATCCAGGGCCAGGAAATTAAGTGCACCGCCAGCGTCGGCATTGCGCTCATGCCGCAGCACGGCGAGGAGCTGTGGCACCTGGTCAGCGTTGCGGACGCAGCTATGTACAAGGCCAAGGCGATTCCGCCCGAAGAAGCGGCCAATGACCGCGCTGCCTACGTCGAGGCCGCGATCGCGTCCTGATGATTGCGGCTGATGCCGCTCCCGCCGGAGCTCGCAGCGGCGGCCGGCGCTTGCAGAGCTTTCGAATATCGACGATTCTCGGCCTGTGAATGAGCCACCGCTGACAGTTTTGGTGCTGTGCACCGGCAATTCCTGCCGCAGTATCATCGCCGAAGTGCTCGTCAATGAACTTGGCGCGGGGCGCTTCAGGGCGTTCAGTGCCGGGAGTCATCCGAGCGGCGCCGTCAATCCTAACGCGCTCAAGAAACTGCGCGACGAAGGTCATGAGACGCGAGGCGTCGAGTCGAAATCCTGGGACCGGTTCGATGGCGACGCCGCCGAACCGATCGATGTCGTCATCACCGTCTGCGACAACGCGGCGGGCGAATCCTGTCCGGCCTGGCGCGGCAGCCCGGTAACCGTTCATTGGGGCATTCCGGACCCGGCCGATGCCGCCGGCAGCGATATTCTGCCGGCATTCGAACGCACCTATCGACAGTTGCGCACCCGTATCGAAAACATGCTCGAGCTCCCGCTCGAGGTGTTCGACGCGCGCCAGCGCAGGGAAGCGCTGCAGCGCATCCACGAATCGGCCAGCCGGGCAGAGTCGGCGGCCGACGCTGCAGCCGGCTCTAAGGTGCCGGCGTGACGCGAAGTTCCGCCGACGTCGGGTCCACGGTGTCGAAGATGATGATCTCGACGACGTCACCGAGGGCAACATCGATTTGCAGTGGGCCGTCAACAATCGTCGTCTCGCCGCGAACGGTCGCGTAGACGTCATAGCTGCCGGCCTCGAGCGAAATAACCGACGACGGAAACGAGTAGGTCAGCACCTGGGCCTGAGACGACTCGTCGCCGAGCGGCATGCCGGCGTCGACGACGTAGAAGTCCAGGGTTTCATGCGCAACGGCCAGGTGTATCACCTGCAGCTGCGCAACCGTCGATACCGACCGCAGCGTCGGAATGTAACTCAACTGCACCTGCGCCATGTCCTCACCGTGGACTGCGAAATGGTTCCGGGTACCTGCGGCCGCCAACACTGATCCTTCGAACTGTGTCGCCGTATTGTTACCGACAGCCGTATAGGTAAAGTTGTTGCCGCCGACGACAATCTCGAAAGGCGCGCTGACATCGCCGAACGCATGATTGGCGAGCACCAGGCTGGTCAGCATCTCGTCGTCGTAGATATCGGATGCCGGCAGGTCGATCGATGCGTGGATAAACCGCACCGTAGGCGGGAAACGGATGTCCGGCAACGAGGCTACGCCGCCGAGCGCGTTGGTACGGCGCACGACCGTCGGCGCAAGGTCGGTTTCGTCGCCTTCGAAGGCGACGAGAAAGACCGACGCGCGCGGCGCATAGGACACGATGCTGGACTGGTACAGAACGTCGGCCGGATCGTCTGCCGCCGTTAGCGTCAAGACGTAGTCGCCAGCCTCGATGTCGATCGGCGCGAGTACGTCGCCAAATCCCAGCGAGCCGATCTCCTCGCCGAGCACCGGTGCCGTCCCGTCGGCCGCGAAATAGACATCAACGTCGCCCAGTACCGGCGACAGGTGGCCGAAACGTGCTTCGAAAACGGTATCCGCGCTATCAAACGTACGCTCGTCGGCTTCCCAGATCGTGACCGTCGGCGACGTCAATTCCCCGGTCAGCACGAACGTGTAATCGCGGGTGGCATCGACCTTGAGCGGGACGCTCGCAATGCGCCGCACGGCACTCTCGCCGAAAATCAACGTGTCGAAATTGAAGTTGTACTGGAAGTCGTCCCAGCGCGCGCCGGCGCTCGACCCTTTGTAAGACAGCGTTTCGATCGTACGTTCCTCGATCTTGAATAAAACGCTCGGCGACCCCTTGATCGCGTTGAATGCGCGCACCGTGCCCTTGCCGGTCGGATCCGGGAAGTTTGAATCGCTGGTGCAGGCGGCCAGCGCGAGCAGCGCCACGGCCGCCGCCGCACGAATGAAACGTCCTGTCATTTCTTGCGTTCCTCATAGCCGTAGATCGATTTCACTTCGAGGAACTCGTCAATGCCATGCGCCCCCCATTCACGTCCATTGCCGGACTGCTTGTAGCCGCCGAACGGCGCCATTGAATCGAGCCAGGCGCCGTTGATATGGACCATGCCGGCGCGGATTTTCGACGCGACCTTGCGGGCACGATCCAGGTTTGAAGACGACACGTAACTCGACAGGCCGTACGGTGTGTCATTGGCGATGCGCACGGCATCGTCATCGTCCTCGTACGGGATGATCGACAGTACGGGGCCGAAAATCTCTTCGCGTGCAATCGTCATTTCATTGCTGACCTTGCTGAAGACCGTTGGTTTCACGAAATAGCCGCGGTCGAGCCCGGCGGGACGCCCGGTGCCGCCGGCGTCGAGGCGGGCACCCTCGTCGATCCCTTTCTGAATCAATGCCTGCACTTTTTTCCACTGGGTATCGGAGACGAGCGGGCCGACGCTGGTCGACTCGTCGCGCGGGTCGCCGACCTTGATCGATTTTGCGACGCCGGCCGCAATTTCTGCAGCTTCGTCCATGCGATCGCGCGGCACGAGCATGCGCGTCGGCGCGTCGCAGGACTGGCCGGTGTTCTCGAAACAGTCGCCGGCGCCGGCCGCAACGGCCTTGGCGAAGTCGGCGTCGTCGAGCAGGATGTTGGCCGACTTGCCGCCGAGTTCCTGTGCGACGCGCTTGACGGTCGGGGCCGCGTTCTGCGCGACGAGCACGCCGGCGCGCGTCGAGCCGGTAAACGAAATCATCGCGATGCCCGGGTGCTGTGCGAGCGCGGTGCCGACGCCGGGGCCGTCGCCGTTGATCAGGTTGAAGACGCCGGCCGGTACGCCGGCCTCGTCGAGCACCTCGGCGAAAATGATGGCATCGAACGGCGCGATTTCGCTCGGCTTCAGTATCATCGTGCAGCCTCCCGCCAGCGCCGGCGCGACCTTGACGGCAATCTGGTTCATCGGCCAGTTCCACGGCGTGATCAGCCCGCAGACGCCGATCGGTTCCTTGACGACGAGGGTCGTGCCGAGCTTTTCCTCGAAGGGGTATTCCTTAAGCGCCTTCAGCGCAGCTTTGAAGTGCTGCGGGCCGCTTGCGGCCTGCGCGTTTTTCGCCAGCGTAACCGGCGCGCCCATTTCATTCATGATCGCGTCGGCGATGTCGTCGTAGCGTTTTTTAAAAACATCGATAATCGACGACAACAGGGCGATGCGGTCTTCGCGCGTCGTCTGCGAGTAATCGTCGAAGGCACGCGTCGCCGCGACGACCGCTTTGTCGACATCGGCAGCCGAGCCGAGGCTGATGCGGCCGTAGACCTCTTCCGTTGCCGGATTGACGACGTCGAGCGTACGCGGTTCGACCGGGTCGACCCACTTGCCATCAATGTAAAATTGCAGTTTCTCGAGCATTGCGGAACCTCCACGAGCGAGCCGCGCATCATAGCGGAAAATCGGGAAATCGGCGCGCTCAGCCGGCGCCGGTCACTCTACGGCGAGGATCTTTTGCCGGTATTTTGCCGGCGGCATGTCGTACCAGGATTTGAACGCGGTCGTGAACGAGCTGAAGTTGGAATAGCCCAGCAGCATGGCGACTTCCAGCGCTTTGAGGCGGGCGTCGCTCAGGTAGCGCACCGCCAATTCCCGGCGTACTTCCTGCAGCACCTTCTGGAAACTCGTGCGTTCGGCCTTGAGGCGGCGCTGCAGCGTGCGCCGGCTCAGTTTCAGGGCCCGGCACGCCGCGTCCGCATTGGCTTCGCCACGCGCCATCAGGTCCGCCAGGCGGCTTTTCAGTTCCGCAGCGATATTATCCCCGGAATTCAGGGACTTAAGATACTTTTCTGCCTGCTCTATGAGCTGTAGATACATGACACTATTCTAACTGCGGCAATGCGCCGGTGCGAGTTAAGTTTCTGTCACAATTAGCGTTTCATTGTCAGACAGGGAAAACGCATGCCAGTTTCGTACGAGCTCGCCGGCGATATCGGCGTCATCACGATCAACAATCCCCCGGTCAACGCGCTGTCGCACGCCGTCAGGCAGGGCATACAGAATGCGATCCGGGCGGCACAGTCCGATGCGTCCAGGGCCGTTGTCATCCGCTGTGAGGGCCGTACCTTCGTCGCCGGCGCCGACATACGGGAATTCGGCAAACCACCGGAGGAACCGTGGCTGCCGGAACTGTTGCACGAGGTGGAGGCATCGTCGAAACCGGTCGTCGCCGCCATCCACGGTACGGCGCTCGGCGGCGGCCTCGAGCTGGCGCTGGCCTGCCACTACCGGATCGCCGTGGCGGACGCCAAAGTCGGCCTGCCCGAGGTCAAGCTCGGCTTGCTGCCGGGTGCCGGAGGGACGCAGCGGACGCCGCGCCTCGCCGGTATTGTCGCCGCGCTGGACCTGATGACCAGCGGCACACCGATCAGCGCAGCGTCGGCGCTGAATGAAGGACTGATCGACGAGATCGTGGATGGCGAGCTCGACGATGCTGCGATGATCTATGCGCGCGGACTGGTCGCCGACGGCGCCGGGTGCCGGCGCGTCAGCGAACTGCCGGCGCCGACGGCCGACCCGACCGTGTTTGGCGAATACCGCAAGCAGCTCGGCAAGAAGGCGCGCGGCCAGATCGCGCCACAGAAAATCGTCGACTGCGTCGAGGCCGCGGCCTCGCTGCCGTTCCCGGACGGCATGATGGCCGAGCGACAGGCATTCCTGGAACTGATGGCTGGCCCGCAGTCCGCGGCACTGCGGCACCTGTTTTTTGCGGAGCGCGAGGCGCAGAAGGTGCGCGGCCTTGCCAAGGACACGCCCACACGGGATATCCGCAAGGTTGGCGTGATCGGTGCCGGTACGATGGGCAGCGGTATCGCGATGAATTTCGCCAATGCCGGCTTGCCGGTCGTGTTGCTCGAGGTCAACGACGACGCGCTCGGCCGTGGCCTCGAGACGATTGCAAAAAATTACGCCGGCGGCGTCAGGCGCGGGAAAATGACGGAACAGGAAGCCGTCGCCACGCGCAACCTGATCGAGGGAACGACGAACTACGGCGATCTTGGCGACGTCGACCTCGTCGTCGAAGCGGTGTTCGAAAATCTGGGCCTCAAGCAAGACATTTTCGAGAAGCTCGATGACGTCTGCAAGCCCGGGGCGATACTGGCGACCAATACGTCGTACCAGGACGTCAACAGGATCGGTGCCGCAACGCGCCGGCCCGAGGACGTACTGGGGCTGCACTTCTTCAGCCCGGCGCACATCATGAAGCTGCTCGAAATCGTCCGCGCCGACAAGACCGCCGACGATGTGCTGGCGACGTCGATCGCGATCGCAAAAAAAATTCGCAAAGTGTCGGTCGTTGCCGGGGTCTGCTACGGCTTCATCGGCAATCGCATGCTGCAACACTACGGCCGCGAAGCGCAGCTTTGTCTCATCGAAGGCTCGACCCCCGACGCAATCGATCGTGCGATGGAGCAATGGGGCATGGCGATGGGGCCGATGCGCGTTTTTGACCTTGCCGGACTCGATGTCGGCTATAAGGCGCGCCAGGGCTTGCCGGTTGAAAAGCGCGGCGACATCAAGACTTATCGCATCGCAGACGCGCTTGTCGAAATGGGTCGCCTCGGCCAGAAATCGGGCGCGGGCTTCTATACCTACGATCCTGACAGTCGCGATTATCGGGTTGATGATGAGGCACTGGCGCTAATCAAGCGCGAAGCCGAGGTGCTGAACGTCAGGCGACGCGACATCGAGCCCGGTGAAATCGTCGACCGGCTGATCTTTGCGCTGATCAATGAAGGCCTGCGTATCGTCGAGGAAGGCATCGCGCAGCGTCCCTCGGACATCGATGTCGTTTACGTCTACGGCTACGGATTCCCGTCGTGGCGTGGCGGTCCGATGCACTATGCAGATGCCGTGGGCCTCGACAATGTATATGCGCGCATACTGGAATTCCGCGAGCAATTCGGCGACGAAAACTGGACGCCGGCTCCGCTGCTCGAAAAACTCGTCAACGACAATATTTCGCTGGCCGACTGGGCGCGGTCAAGGGAGTAGCTCGAGGGGTTGCCAAGCGCCAAAAAAATCGCAGAATATAGGCCGTAACGCGTGTGCGTTTACGTGAACCAAGTCACAAGCAGGTAAGTCAAATTACGATATACATAATCTGAAATCGAAGCGAGTGAGGAGCGAGGAGCATGATTGATCGCCGCAGTCGTGAAAGGGTCGTCCGGGTTCGAAACCTGCAGGACTACTTCCGTACCTCGATCGAGGACGTCATCGTTCGACAGGGTGTCGACGTCGACCCGCATGCCGCGCATTACGTCGTCAACCTGCTGACGCTGTATTCCCGCTCCGATGAACTTTACGAAGACCACGGCGAGTGCTACGGACTCAGACCGCTGGCGCTGATGCTCGCCGATGCCGCCGAGGCTGAATCGGCGGAGCAGCGTACTTACCTTCTGCAACGCATCGGCGACATTGCGCTGTTCATCGCCGGTTTTTTCGCCGACAGCCTCGCGACGAAGGCCGTCGACCTCGACTACTACATCCACATGGGCGGCAACGCCTATGGCTCGTTGTCCGAGGAAGTGCGCGGTACATTCCGAGGCAGCGCGTTTGCACCGGTCTACCGTGAACTCGCCATCAAGTTCCAGGTGATTGTCGATGTGCTGAACGAGATCAGCGCCGGCCCGCGCGACGGCTCCGACATCGACGTGATGCGTACTTACGAGGTGTGGCTGAAGACCGGCAGCCGGCGCGCGGAGCGCCTTTTGAAGGAGCAGGGCATCGTGCCGATCTCCGACACCCTGGGTCCGCGGCGACACTGACGTGCTGCACCAGCTTCAGCGACAGCTAAGTGACCTGTACCAGGTCGGCACCGGTCACGACGTGCGGGACTACCTGATCACCGATCCTGCGCTGGCGCGGGCGCTCGGTGGTGGTGCGATGCTGGCTAATACCAGCGAAACCCTGCTGATGCACGAGGACAGCGGCTCTTTATCGTTGTCGCTGTTCCTCGAGCGCGACTTGCTCGACCGGCTCGAGTCCCGCAACCCGCTCGACGACCTGCAGGCGGACCAGCTCGATGACCTGTGGAAAGTCATGGAGGGCTTGAGCCATTTCAACTGCATGGTGTGGAAAGCCAGCCACGACCGCGCCGTGTCGCTGCTGGAGCTCGAACTGCAGGCGGAGATCGACAAGTTCGTTGCGACGATGCAGCTCGCGATCGAGCAGCGCGACGGACACCTGTTGAGCCAGCTGCACTCCTGGTTGTTCGACGAGGTTGCGTTCAGCGACGAGCTCGACGACGAACAGCTTGATCGTTATCGCGCGGCGAACGAATATGCTGCGCGCTTCTGCCGCGGATTGCGAGAAAGACTGATTGCTGACGACCAGCAGGCAATCGCCGAGCTGCGGCAGTTTTATCGCCTGCCGCTAACGGACAAGATCAGCCACATCCACACACGCGCCTGGTCGGCCAGCTGAAGACTCGCCGCGCGGTCTGATCCGCACGCAAGAATCACTGGTCGTTTACTTTTGTCGGCCGACTGACCGAAAACAATCCTTTTAGTAGTCCGACGCACATGATCAGCAATACGACGCCGAACGGCAGCCCGATGGAAATGGTCAGCGCCTGTAGCGACGCCATGCCGCCGCCAAGCATCAGGGCAATCGCGACGAGGCCGGCGAGTACGCACCAGAACACGCGCTGTTGGACCGGCGCGTCCAGCTTTCCGCCGGCGGTGATGATGTCCATGACCAGGGAGCCCGAATCGGCCGACGTGATGAAGAAAATGGCAATCAGGAACACGCTGATCGTCGATACGATGGCAGCGAACGGAAGCTGCTCGAGCATCTTGAACAGCGCCAGTTCCGGAACGGCATCCGCGACGCCGCGATAGCCGTCGGAAAACAGCTGATCGAGCGCCGTGCCGCCGAAGTTCGACATCCAAAGAATGCCGATGACGGTTGGAATGATCAGGACCCAGGTGATGAACTCGCGCACGGTCCTGCCGTAGCTGACGCGCGCAATAAACATGCCGACAAAAGGTGACCAGGAGATCCACCACGCCCAGTAAAACGTCGTCCAGCCATGCAGAAACGCGTCATCGCTGCGATCCATCCAGTTGCTAAGTGCAGGTAAATAGTAAAGGTAGTCGATGACGGCATTGCCCATCGTCGTCAGGATCACCAGTGTTGGTCCCGCGATGAATACAAATAGGAACAGCAGCGCGGCCATCGTCATATTGATCTCGCTGAGTCGCTTCACGCCCTTGTCGAGTCCAGCAATGACGGACACCAGCGCGACGCTGATGATTGCAATGATCAACAGGACTTTGGTCAGGTTGCTGGTTGGAATGCCGAAAAGATAGTCGAGCCCGCCAGCGATCTGTTCCGCACCGTATCCGAGGGAAACGGCGAGACCGAACAAGGTCGCAAGCACCGCGGTGACGTCGATGATGTGACCGAACGTGCCCCAGACGCGATTGCCGACCAGTGGGAAAAACGCCGAGCGCAGCGTCAGCGGCAGTCCAAAGTTGAAGCAGAAGAAAGCCAGCGACAGGCCGACGATGGCGTAAATCGCCCAGGCATGCAGGCCCCAGTGAAAAATTGCCGCCGACATGCCGGCTGCGCGCGCAGCTTCGACATCGGCTGGATCGGTACCGATGGGCGGGTTGAGCGTGTGCGTAACCGGCTCGAGGACACCGAAGAACATTAGCCCGATGCCGACGCCAGCGGCAAACAACATTGCGAGCCATCCCGGATAACCATATCGAGGTTTGGCGTCTGGTCCACCGAGCCGCACCCGCCCGAGGCGTGTCACGGCAAGCAGCAGGCAGAAAAGCACGACGATATTGGCGGCAATAATGAAAAACCAGTCGAAACTCGACGTGATCCAGGTACGCATTTGTGTAAATGTGCTTGCGGCTTGCTCGAGAAACAGTAATGTCCCGACAACCAGTGCAACAGCCATCGAGGCGGAGACAACAAAGACCGGGTTATGAATATCGAGCCCGAGGACTTCGATGTTTTTCTCGCCTATTTCGTGGTCAACTTCCTGCGGATGCGGAATATTCTGCATATCGTCGTTCAATGCTGGCTCCTTTGCGAAAGTTCCCTGGCGATTCTTGGTGCTACCCAGAGTGATGGCAGCAATATGAGCGAGACCGGAACGGCTGTGACCACGATAAAGTATTGCAGTGCGCCGATTCCGCCGGCGCCGATCGAAATCAGAATCATTGCGACAACGCCCATGATGACACCCCAGAAAATGCGCAATGGTGTTGGAGGATCATCGGTGCCCGTCATAACCATCGAAATCGTGTAGGTCATCGAATCGCCGGTGGTTGCGACAAAGATGGTTGTCAGGATCAGAAACAACAGCGATATAAGGAAGCCAAATGGAAACTGCTGCGTGATTGCAAGTAGTGCGGCCGGCATGTTGAAACCTTCGAACGGCACCGAAATCACACCGGGATTCGCTAGTTCGAATGCGACACCGGCACCGCCGACGATTGTGAACCAGAATGTGGTAACGACAGGTGCAACCAGCGATACGGCTACTATGATTTCGCGGATTCGACGACCATTGGAAATGCGGGCGATGAACATTGCCATCAAGGGCCCGTACCCGAGAAACCAGCCCCAAAAAAACACGGTCCACTGGTTCAGCCATGCGGTATCCGCGCGAAATGTCGCCATCGGAATGAAATTGGACACATAGAGTCCCGCAGAGTGAATATAGCTGTCGAAAATGAAGGATGTCGGGCCGACCAACAGCATATACGTCATCAACAACAATGCCAGGAAGACATTGAATGTGCTAAGGAGCTGAATGCCCTTTTGAATGCCGGACACAGTGGATACGGTATATACGCCAATCAGACACAAAATGATTATCGATTGTGTCAGGTAAGTATCAGGCAACCCGAACAAGTCGTTGAGGCCATAGCTGACCTGCAAGCCGAGAAAGCCAATCGGCCCGACCGTCCCGGCTACGACTGCCAGAACACAGGCTGCATCAATCACACCACCGAACCAGCCATGAATGACCCGTTCACCGAAAATTGGGTAAAGCAGCGTCCGCGGCTTCAGCGGCAATCCTTTGTCGTAATGCAGATGCATAAAAACAATGGTTGTGAGGCTGCCGAGAATTGCCCAGGCAAGGAAGCCCCAATGCATATAGCTTTGCGCAAGAGCAGGAAATACTGCTTCACTGGACTGAGCAACCACGTCGTATAGTGGTGGTGGCGCCGTAAAATGTGCCATCGGCTCAGCCGCCGCGAAAAATACGCCGCCACCCGCCAAAAGCGTGCACATTATGATGGCAAACCATTTGAAAGTGCTGATTTCTGGCGTTTGCAAGTTCCCGAGTCGTGCTCTGCCAGAAGACGAAAACGCTACGTACAACCCGACAAGAAACGTGCTTAGCAGAAGTACCTGCCAGTAAGCGCCGAACAGGCGTGTTGATGCCATGAATGCTGTGTTGACGGCTTTTGACAGCAGATCGATATTGACGATGGCTGCCAGAACAAATACTACGAGAAAGCCGCCGCTGACTATAAATGTCGGCCAGTCAACTGCACGTGCAGAAAACTTATCAGGTTGATGAGTGTTGGATTTCAATTTTACTCTCCTGCTCCGCGCCTCGACTGTTCGGTAGACTCGACGAGGACACGCTCCGCGCTCACGATGAGGGTACCAAGATAGTCAGGTTCAACTCGCAGTCCATTCATCAGCGTCGCCTCGCGGCAGTTCGCCATCTCCCTGGGAGATATGTGCAAGGCATTGATTGCTATTTTGGTCTGTGGCAACGCGTCGCGAAAATCGTCGATCATCTGCGTATTGCTGCAACACACGATGCAGATAGATCTCGTTGAAGGGTCAGAATCGAAGGGCAAAGTAAAGACGCGATAGTCAGGATACGCGGCGCCGGGCTCGATGCCTGCTACATGAAAATCTGATCCATTCTGCCAGTACGCGAGCGCGGCAATTCCATAGCCAGCAGAGACAACAAGAGACGGAAGAATGGCCAGTCTGTCGCGAACGCGATGGCACTCCGCCTGGACCAACCCCGAATTGGCTTCCGCCATTACGAATTCGACCATCAACCGACCACGAACAAGAAGACTCGCGCCACCGCAGTCAATTTCGTACCGGCCGCGAATCGTGCAGTCCGGCGAGATAACGGTGTTCTCGACAGTTCGAGACTGCAGATGGCTCCAGGCGCCATGCACAGTATCCAGCCCTTCGAATCCGTGGGACTCGAGCCAGACAGTAGCGGCAGCCGCGTCCTCGTAATCGGCTTGACTAAATCCCAGCCCTTCGAATGAGCGTCTCAATAGCGACGACAATTCGTTCATGGACATGTTAATCGTGCTCACTCGCTGTCTCGCGCGGCATAACCGGGAAATACCAGTCGTCCTCGTATTCGGTGCCAATGTCAGATACGAGCGGTGCACCCTGGAACATCGTGTTGCGAACCCACATTCGAGATTTTGGGTCAAATTTGCTGACGCCAAAAAATGACAGCTTGCAACGCAGAAGGTGAATCGGGAGTACATCCCGATCTAGCAGGTTGGCCTGAATGTCACCGTAGGCATCTTTCGCCAATGTCTGAATTCGCCGCACAATGCTGCGGAAGTTGGAATGGCGAAGCAGGAAATCGGCGATCGACATGCGTTCATTGACGGCGAGGCATTCGCAGACCTGTTCATAACATTGGCGAACGTCCCAAGCGACGGCCAGGTTCATGGCTTTATCGGCTCCCGGATCGACGCCATGGTTACCCAATCGAGGTTCGGACTTCTCAAGAGACCGGTACCAGAAGACGGCGCGACTGTGCGGTTTGGTAAAATCTATCGCCAGCGCCCAGTCATAGTCAGCTTCGATCGTTTGCAGAAATTCAGTCAGTGGCTGCCCGGGAACCAAATGCATCGATTCTTCGACGCACAGTTCGTCCTCGAGATCGTCAATTAGCTGTGGATGGAGCTCAAGTAACAGCGAATTTAGCAATTCCTGTGTTTCAGTCGTCCATGTCGCCGATGCCTTGCTGACCAGCTGTCGCCATGTAGTCGGCTCAATCCGTTGCAGCCAGCGACGAGCCTCGGCCAGCTCGACTAACAACGTTCTGTTTGCCGCGCTCTGGATGTCATTGTCGGTGTCAATTTCGGCAAGATGGGTCGCTGCGCGATCAATTAGCCCGAGCATTCGAGCATGGCTGTCTTCATCGCAAGCGGCGAATTTGATGACCCGGGCCAAGGCCGTCTCACGCACGAGAATCCAGCGGCCAACCAGTTGCGGATGATTGATGAGAAATGGCGCCATGCCGAGTCCCGTCGCATTGCCAATGCCGAAATAGCGTTTGATGTCGTCTCGCAATTCGACGGCAGTGGACGGGCAGCGCTGCCTTGCGATGTGTTCAGCCTGTTCGAGGCTGAAATGTCTGATTAAATAGCATGTAAACATTTCAGCGGCGAACGGCCGTGAAAAGTCTTTATCGACGACATGAACCTTCTGCCAGTCGGCCATGCCAAATTTACCGCTGCCGTAGACAGCCGTCGTTCGATACAAATAACCAACGCGGGCAATATTCTGTAATGATGGCTGCTGGCCGGATGCAAGGGTGTCAACCACGTAGTCAAAATTACGTGAACTCTTGTTTGCACGTGAAAGTATGATACAACTGGAATC
Organism: Woeseiaceae bacterium; assembly: GCA_041609735.1. Taxonomy (GTDB): domain Bacteria; phylum Pseudomonadota; class Gammaproteobacteria; order Steroidobacterales; family Woeseiaceae; genus UBA1847. The sequence continues at coordinate 34,956 of JBFIQH010000004.1, forward strand.
CAGTCGGCCGGCCTCCTGCAACGGAACGTTGCTGCGCAACCTCTCGAGTCGCGCATCATCGACACGTCCCTCGCAAAGCGTAACCGTCATGTCCCATTGATCGGCAATCACTCGATCGCTGCGTTTTTCAGGAGAAAGATAGTTCGCAAAAACGGCAAAACTGTATTGGCCGTGCCGGGCGTCAATCGTGTAGACGGCCGTGCCTAAACCTTCCTGGTCGAGATCAAACATCTCGGCTTTGATTTGCCACTTTTCTGCCATGATCCGGCGCATCAAGATACGCATGAAACTGAGTCGAAACGGGTGCAGGCTCCCGAGACGTTCGAGGTTCATCACGGTCGATGCCGGACGTAACTTCAGATTCGTATGATCCCGAGCAGCGCTAGATGAGTGGGTCTGGTTTTGCACGGGTGTCGACGGCTACTCTGGAGTAAAAGATGCATCGAAGAATGCGAACCAGTTCTGACCCATGATTCGGTCGATTTCAGTGTCGCCGAATCCAACCGATTTGAGGCCCGTAATAAGGTTGTCGAAGTGAAGATTGGACGCAAACCAACTCGGCTGCTGCGGCCAGTCGCGGTTTTCGGCCGAACCTTCTCCGTAATCGGCAGAGGCCGCCCATCGTCCGGATCGCATCCATTCCAGTACTGAGTAATCCCAGTTCATGCACAGGTCGGAACCGATACCGACCTGTTCGACGCCAATGATTTCGGCAGTTTCTGCAACCATCCTGCAAAATGCATCGAGAGTGCACTTGCTGCCGTCCTTGAGGTGAAACGGGTACAGGCTCAGGCCGAGCATGCCACCAGACTCCCCGAGAGCTTTCAAGACCGCCATCGACTTGTTGCGCAAGGCATCATGAAAAAACGACGGATTAGCATGTGTGATTGCGATTGGTCGTGTTGACAGCTCGATGGCCTCGAGCGTCGAGCGCTCCGCGCTGTGTGACATGTCTATCACCATTCCAACACGGTTCATCTCTTTGATGACTTCCTTGCCGAAGCGCGTTATGCCCGGATCATCGGACTCGTAGCATCCGGTGGCGAGCAAACTCTGGTTGTTATAGCTCAGCTGCATGATGCGCACGCCGAGCTCGTGAAAGACCTGCACGAGACGCAAATCGTCTTCAATCGGTGAACAGTTTTGAAAACCGAAAACGATCCCGACTTTGCCAAGTTGCTTCGCTTTTCGTATGTCGTCTGCTACGCGCACCGGCATGATCAGATCGCTGTGAGCACGAAACAACCGGTGCCAGTCGCCAATGTTGGCCAGTGTCTCCTGGGTAGTTTCCCAGTATGCGATCGTTACGTGAATGCCGGAAAGCCCGCCGGCTACCGCCTCCTTAAACAACGCGCGGGTCCAATTGACGTATTGGAGACCATCAATAATGAGCCGATCCCCGGAAGTTGCCACTAATCTCTCGTCCTGCTATTTAATAGGGAAGGCAATAACTGGTCTTTACGACCGTATAAAATTCTTTCGCGTACTGACCCTGTTCTCGCGGACCGTAGCTCGACGCTTTGCGCCCGCCAAATGGTACGTGATAATCCGTTCCTGCTGTCGGCAAATTGATCATCACGCAGCCTGATGTGACGTGCCGCCGAAAGTGCGCGGCGTATTTCAATGATGTTGTCATGATACCTGCGGTCAGCCCAAAGTCGGTGTCGTTTGTGACGGCGAGTGCCTCGTCATAGTTGGCCACCTTGATAACGCAACTGATTGGCCCGAAAATTTCCTCGCGATTGACCCGCATTGAGTTGCTCGTGTCAGCGAACAGCGCGGGCGTCATGTAATAGCCGTCATTCGGCATTTGAGGCGTTTCGCCACCACATACATGCGTGGCACCCTCGTCTTTTGCGAGGGCGATGTAGCGCTTGTTCTGCTCGAACTGTCGTTCGTCAACGACCGGGCCGATTTGCGTGGTCACATCGAGGGCATGTCCGACAACTAGCTTCTGCATCGCGGACTTCATGCGGTCGATAAATTCGTCATGTATGCCGGCCTCAACAACCAGCCGAGATGACGCCGTGCATTTCTGCCCTGTGCCGAAGAATGCCCCATTGATTGCGCACTGCACGGCGAGGTCGAGATCGGCGTCATTCAGAACGACCAGCGCGTTCTTGCTCCCCATCTCGAGTTGGACACGTGCCATGTTTTTCAGTGCGTTTCCGGCGATATGACGACCCACGGAAACCGACCCGGTGAAAGAGATGGCATCGACACCTCGAGCGCTGGTGAGCGCATCGCCCGTTGTCGAACCGGGGCCCGTCACGAGATTGAATGCGCCGGCCGGCAGCCCGCTGCGGCTGATGATTTCCGTGAGCGCCCAGGCACTTGCAGGGACGAGCTCGGCGGCCTTTAATACGACGGTGTTGCCGAACGCGAGCGCCGGGGCAATTTTCCAGGCAGCCACGGCGGTCGGAAAGTTCCAGGGAGTGACCAGGCCGACGACGCCCAGCGGTTCTCGCGTAACATCAATCTCGACACCGGGCCTGACGGAATCGGCGTGTTCGCCCATTTGCCGCAGGACTTCGGCACCGAAATACTGAAAAAACTGTCCAGCACGCCCGACTTCGCCGATGCCTTCCGCCAGTGGTTTGCCTTCTTCACGACTCAGGAGGGTACCGAGTTCCTCCTTGCGCGAAATGAGTTCATCGCCAATCGCATCGAGTATCGCCTTGCGAGCCTCCAGGCTCGATAAGGACCAATCGGCAAAGGCATCCCGTGCTGCATCGACTGCCTGTATAGCTTGCTCAGGCGTTGCTGACGCGTAATGCCCAATGACGTCGCTGAGATCGGATGGGCTGACATTAACGATCGAATCGTCAGCGGCGACCCACTCACCACCAATGAAATTCGCTTTCTGGTCATTCGGCATCTACATATCCTGTTCCGAGTATTAGCGCACGTTGTTCAAGACGAATCGCGCAGCTTGATTATTGTGTCGTAAGCGCCGGCAGCAAGCGATATTCCATTTTTCGAATGATCATGGCGCGCCTTGTATCGTCGCGCGCTCGGCAGCCGAGAGCCAGATTGCGCTTCAATTCGCTCGAACAAGGCGTCAGCGTGTCGCGACCATCCGTTGGCGTCGCCAAACCGGTTGGGGTCGATTGCAATTATAAGTTCACCGCCGCTTGGTGGTCCGCCATCATTGTTATCTCGCTCGGCGGCCTCGAAGCTGAAGCACTCGCCAATTAAGGCGCCGGCTAACAGCTCGATCATCATCGCGATTGACGACCCTTTGTGGCCTCCGAACGCGAGTAATGCGCCATCAAGTACTTCGTTGGGATCAGTGGTCGGTGCGCCGTCGGCATCGACACCGACGCCTGGCGGCAACGGCTTTCCTTCGCGCGCTGCCAGCATCACCTCGCCGCGTGCCATGACGGACGACGCCTGGTCAAAAATGACCGGCGCTTTTCCGTGCCGCGGCCAGCCGAATGCGAGCGGATTAGTGCCGTACAGCGGCTTCGAGCCGCCTGCAGGAATTACGGCCGGTTTATAGGATACGCAGGCGAGGGCGCACAAGCCGGCCTCCGCGATCGGTTCAACTTCGGTCCACAGAGCGGCGAAATGATGGATGTCGACGAGCGCGAGCGCAGCGATGCCATTCACTTTCGCGGCGTCAATCAATGGCTGACGTCCTCGTCTAAGTGCAAGAGGTGCGAATCCGCTGTCGCCATCGACCTGGACGATTCCGGCGGCAAGCCGTTTGACACTGGGGCTCGCTGATCCGTTGACTTTGCCGCTTTGTAAGGATGCAACGTAGCCGGCGAGGCGCATCAAGCCATGAGCATGGCAGCCATCACGCTCGGCTGCCGTCAGTATGTCGGCGACCGCGGCTGCATTTTCTGCGTCACAACCATGCCTTGTGAGCACTTGTGCAGCCAGCTCATGCACCTCGTCCAGGGTGAGGGTTACTTCAGTCATTGGCATCCTCGATGCATTAATCCAGGGGGTAGCGATCCAGCACGCTTCCCAGCGACTGTCTGAGCGGGCCCAGATGCGACTCAAAATTCCGCCATTGCTCGAGACCGGATTTATAGATGGGCTGTCGTACCTGTTCTGAGCTCGGCGTGCGAATCGAGCGCTCGGTGGCGTGAAATTCCAGACACGACTCCTCGAAGGGTAGGCCACAGTGGTCCAGAATCCGGCGCACTTGCGGCTCGAGATCCGCGACAACGTCTTCATACTGCACGCGCAGAACCTTGCCAGGCAGCACTCGATCCCAGTGATCCATGAGATCGATGTAATCACGATAGTATGTGCCAATTTCTTCGAGCCCGTAGGTAAACTCCTGGCCGTTGGCAAACAGTTGCTTGAAGCCGCTGAAACAACAGGCCATCGGATGCCGGCGTGCATCGATGATTTTTGCATTCGGCAAGATCAAATGAATCAGTCCGATGTGGCGGAAGTTGTTCGGCATCTTGTCGATAAAGAACGGCGCCTGATGTCGATGGATACGGGTGTCTTCTATGTAGGCATCACCGAACTTCTGCAATTGTGCTGCGCCGAGTTCGGCAAGTATGCGCGGATATCGCGGCTCTTCATCGCGGCGACGGCGACCGTTCAGGCGCTGCGCCAGCGCCGGTATATTAGGTAGTTCCAACGTACCGTCGATCTGTGAGTGGGACGCAAGAATCTGTTCGAGTAACGTAGATCCGGCTCTCGGCAAGCCGACGATGAAGATCGGGTCTGGGCTGTCGCTGCCGACATCCTGTTGAGAAGCAAAGAGGCTTTCATCGCAAAATTCTTTCTGCAATCGCAAACGATCAGTCACTTCGGATGCTTCGTAACGCAATTCGCTTTTCTTCAACGAATTGCCGCGTTCGTAGTATTCAAACGCCGTATCAAATTTGGCACTGTCTTCATAATGCTTGCCAAGTGCGAAACAAAGGTGAATTCGATCCTCGACATTCGTTTGCTTTGCTGATTCGGCCGCGGCCATCGATTCGACTTCGGCTGCCGTGAAACTGTAGGTCTTCAGATTGGCGAGACTCCAATACGCATCGCCGAAGTCCGGCCGCGCCGCATACGATCGACGATACGCTGCGATTGCCTCGTCAAGCTTGCCAATCGTTTTCAATGCGTGGCCGTGCACAAGATGTAAGCCCGGGTTGTTCGTGGCCAGCTCTGAGAGCTCATCGTAAATTCGCAGCGCTTCGTCAAATTCACCGACGGCAACGCACTGGTTGGCATAGGCGGCCCGGTAATCGGGGTTGTCGCCATCGAGCTTACACAGTATTTCGGCCTGCTTGAGCGCCTCGCCATACTTCTGGCGGCGATACAGGACATTCATATAGTCAAAACGAGCAAAACGGTTTTCGGGCTCGAATTCGACCGCACTCTCGAGGACAAACTCTGCGTCATCGAGCACACCCAATTTGACGCCGAGGTCGGCCAGCAAGCGCATCGCCTCCACGTGCTGCGGGTTTTCCTTGAGGAAGCCCCGACAAAGTCGCTCTGCGCTATAAAGTTTCTTCTCGCTGATCATATTGCGAACGCTCAGCAACTCTGGCGGCAAGGCTTCGAGGCGCTGGCGATTCTCAGCGGCCTCGGCGAAAAGCGCCTGATCACCGTCGTCGATCGCAATTTGTTCCAGAGCCTGCCAACTTGCGAGCAACGAACCATTCCGTGCCACGGCTTGCCGAAACGCGGTTTTTGCACCGCTCCTGTCATTCATCGCAAGCAGCAGATGGCCTTCTTCCTGCCAGGCACGGCCATACCCTGGCCGCAAGCGCTGGAGTTTCTGCAGTGTAAGTTGCGCACCCGCAAGTTTGCCTGCGTATCGCAGGCTGACCGCAAACACATACAGCGCCTCATCGTGCTCGGCGTTTTCCCGCAGAAAATCACGCAATACCAGGCAGGCGTGTTCGGCACGGCCATTGGTCAACAATGCTTTGGCAGAGTTGATGACCTCTTCATTGAGCGCCGACGAATGTGAAGTAGTTCGGTCTTGCATATTGGAAGTTTAGCGTGGTGTCGAAAAAAAAGGGCGAACATTGGTGTCCGCCCTTTTCGTGTCCGGTTTCGTTCCCTAGCTTTACACAGGGATCTTCCGATTAGCCCGCCGCTAGTAGTTGTAAGAAAAGCGAAGGCCGATCGTTCTCGGGCGATTGGTCGTGATTCGCTCGAAGAAATCCTGGCGATTAATGTGCAATTCCGCACGCTCATCCGTGAGGTTCTGGATGAACAACTCGGCGCCCCAGCCATTCGTTGGATTGTCAAATCCAATCGACGCATTAACGATAATATAGCTGTCCTGGTTGGTATTCGGTTCGCTGGGCGTATCGACTAGGGAATTGATTGACTCACCGGCGTACTTGACGCCAAGTTGACCGTAGCCGAGCCAGCCGTTGTTCTGTTCCCAGTTATACCGTCCCCTTGCGCTGAACTGAACATCGGGTGTCAGCGGCAACTCGGTACCGGCATCGGCGACGACAATATCGAAGGCTGGATCAACGAAGACCAGTTCGGTATCGTTAAACGACGCGGCAGCGGATATCGTCAGGTTGTCCGTTGCAGCCCAGATCATGTCCGCTTCGAGCCCGGTGATCTCAGCATTACCACCATTGTCAACAATGGTCAGAATGGATATGTTTTGCGAGTCGAATTGCGACACCTGGATGTTTTCCCAATCGATCCTGTATATCGAACCGTTCAACTGTACCAATCCGTCGAACAGCGTAGTTTTCCAGCCAAACTCGAGATTCTCCAGAGTGTCGGACTCAAACACGTAGGGTAAGCAGTAACCCGGGAACCCGGTCGAAGGATTCGAGTTAATTGCCACTTCGTCACCGCAATTGGTGCCGTCATCACGCATATTATTAGCGCTCGGATCGTACAAGCCGCCTTCTCGGGCCGCAGCTCGATTGAAGCCTGGCGGCCGATAGCCCTCCGACCAG
>JBFIQH010000005.1:0-39951 GCA_041609735.1 Woeseiaceae bacterium
GTTCCTGGACGATTTCACGGGGTGTCATGGTCGACATCGACTGTTTCCTGTTCTCGCAACTTGCCCTGGTTCTGTAGGAGGGGCTTGAGCCCCGATCGGCATCGGGCCTGAACGGCCTCCTACAGCTCCTCGATAACGATGTTCTGGTTCGTGTACACACAGATGTCGCCGGCAATATTCAGCGCCTGCTCGGCAATCTCGCGCGCGGACAGCTCGGTGTTGCGCAGCAGCGCCAACGCCGCGGCCTGAGCGTAGGGGCCACCGGAGCCGATGGCCATCAGGTTGTTTTCCGGCTCGATGACGTCGCCGTTGCCGGAAATAACAAAAGAGCTCTCGGCATCCGCGACGCACAGCAGCGCTTCGAGGCGCCGCAATCGCCGGTCGGTGCGCCAGTCCTTGGCGAGCTCGATCGCGGCGCGGGTCAGGTTGCCGTACTGCTCGAGCTTGGTTTCGAACAGTTCGAACAGCGTGAAGGCATCGGCGGTGCCGCCGGCGAAGCCGGCAATGACGCGGCCACCGGCGAGCGGCCGCACCTTGCGGGCATTGCCCTTCATGACGGTGTTGCCCATGCTGACCTGGCCGTCTCCGGCGATCGCGACCTTGCCGTCGCGGCGTACCGAGACGATCGTCGTCCCTCTGAATTGTTCCATGATGGTGTACCTGCCTGCGGGCCCTTTCTTTGCAGATTCGCAGGAGGGCCGTCAGGCCCGAATCGCGACTGCAGCCGCTCCTACGCCGGGTTTTTTGTGGGAGCGGCTTGGGTCTCCCCTACCAGGGAGCGCCGCGATTTCTAAACTTTGTCCTTTGATCTTGCCTTGGCCCGAGGATGAGCCTTGTCGTAGATCTGGGCGAGGTGCTGAAAATCAAGGTGCGTATAAACCTGCGTCGTCGAGATATTTGCGTGGCCCAGCAGCTCCTGGACGCCGCGCAGGTCGTGGCTGGATTCGAGCAGGTGCGTCGCGAAGGAATGACGGAACAGGTGCGGGTAGACGCGGGTATCGATGCCCTGGCGGCGCGCCCAGTACTTGACCCTGGCCTGTATGGCGCGCTGGCTCAGGCGGCCGCCGCGGGCGGAGACGAACAGCGCTGTTTCTCCGTCGTCGGCCATGCCGCCGCGGACCTTGAGCCAGTTGGCGACCGCCTCGGCCGCCTTGCTGCCGACGGGCACGACCCGGTCCTTGTTGCCTTTGCCGGTCACGCGCACGGTCCGGTCGCCAAGGTCGACCTGGCCCAGTTCGAGGTCCGTCAGCTCGGCAAGACGCAGGCCCGAGGAATACAGCAGCTCGAGCATCGCCCGATCGCGGCAGACGATCGGCGTGTCGCCAGGAATGTCGAGCAGCCGCGCCATCCGGTCGGCGTCGAGATTGCCCGGCAGTCGCTTTTTGGCCTTCGGCGCCGAAACCGACTGCACCGGGTTGCGGCTGACGTGTTTTTCTCGAAGCAGGTAGCGGAAGAAGGTGCGCGCCGCCGACAGGCGCCGCTGGATACTGCTGCTCGCGAGGCCCCGGCGGTAGCAGCTGGCCGACCAGGCGCGGAAATGTTCGGCGTCGAGATCGGCCCAACGTGCGGCGTCGACCTCGTCACACCAGCTGGCGAGCGCGTCGAGATCGCGGCGGTAATGCTTGCAGGTCAGCCGTGACAATCGCCGCTCGATCTCGAGGTGGCGAACGAACTCGTCTATGCGCTGCGTTTCGCCGCTGTGCACACTAAAAGCGCTTCAGCGCCGCGGCGACGAGTTCCCCGACCCGTGCGAGAAAGTCGATGCTCATGCCCGGGTGAAAACGTTTCGAGTCGGTGCTGCCGATGGCGAGAAAGCCGACGTCCGACTTCGGGTCGAGCGGAATCAGTGCGACGGATCCGATCTCGCTGGCGTCGTCACGAAACAGGAAGTCCATTTGTGCGTCGCGGGCCTGCCCGCAGCGCGGGCTGTTGCTGGATAGAAATGTCGAAAACGGCTTGAGCGCGGCGTCGTCGCGCCGGATCGCGCGAAAGAACCGGCCGGCGTTGACGTCGCCGAAGGCGTCGGGATCGCCGAACAGCACCAGCACCGCCTGGTCTGCCGAGAACCCGGAGCGGACTGCTTCCTCGATCGCGACGACCGTGCCGGCGAGATCGGTCGCCGACAACAGCTGCAGCGTCAGCTGGTGAATCTTGGCCGCGAGCACATCATTGTCGCGTGCCACCGATATCAATTCCTTGAGCTGGCGTTCGAGCTTCAGCTCTTTTTGGCGCAGCATCGATACCTGTCGCTCAATCAGCGACACGGCTTCGCCGGAGGCGTGGGGAAGTTGCAGGGATCTGAGCAGCGACGGGTGCCGTTCGAAGAAATCCGGATGTGTTTTAAGGTAGTGCTGGACCGCGGCGTCAGACAGGTCGTCGTCGACAAACTCCGGCTTGCGCTGTGTGCTCATAGATCGATCGTTCCTTCGCAAATCAGTTCGGCATTACCGGTGAGCCACACCGGCTCGGCGGGCCGGCGCCAGCTTACCACGAGTTGACCGCCCGGCAGATTTACCGTGACGTCGCCATCGAGCAATCCGCGCCTGAGGCCCGAAACGACGGCGGCACAGGCGCCTGTGCCGCAGGCCAGCGTCTCGCCGACACCGCGTTCGTGAACCCGGAGATGGACGTTGCCGGGCCCGATGACCTGCATGAACCCGACATTCGACCGCGACGGGAAGCGCGGGTGATGCTCGAGCGCCGGCCCCAGGGTAGCGACAGGCGCCACGGCAATGTCGGCGACGTCGATGACACAGTGGGGATTGCCCATCGACAGCACAGATACCGACATTTCCGTGCCATTTACGACAATTTCGTAGGTAAGTTCTTCATTTTCGGCGACAAACGGGATTCGGTCGGGCTCGAATACCGGCGTCCCCATGCTGACCGAGACGAGTTCGCCGTCAAGGCGGGCTTCAACCGGGCCGGCCGGGCTTTCCAGCAGGAACGTCGTGTCGCCGCTGCTGCGGGCCAGCATCCGGGCGACGCAGCGAACGCCGTTGCCGCACTGTTCGACTTCCGAGCCGTCTGCATTGAATACCCGGTAGCTTGCAGCCGCATCGCCGTGACGTGCCGGCATGACCCACATCAGCTGGTCGAATCCCGGTCCGCTGGCGTCGTCGGCGAGCCTTCGGAGGTCGTTGGGTGCCGGCGGCGGACGATCCGTGCGTCGTTCGTCGACAACGAGAATGCGGTTGCCGGCGCCGTGCATCTTCAAGTAGTCAAGCTGCATTTCGCGAAGTGTATCAGTGCAGGAACCGGTAACGCGGCTCTCGATTTCGACGGATGGACTTTTCTGGTCGGCCTATGTAGTTTACATAAACCGCCAAACCAACAACGAATAAAGTCCCGAGGAACAACATGCGGCACATCATGGTTTTGAACGCCAAGGGTGGTTGTGGAAAAAGCACCCTTGCCACGAACATTGCGTCTTACTTCGCGACCCAGGGCGCAACCGTCGCACTCGCGGATTACGATCCGCAGCGCTCCAGCCTGGACTGGCTCGATCGCCGCCCCGGCAATCGCGCCAGCATCACGGGTGTTGCCGCGTTCGAGGACGGCTTGCGGCGCGCGCCTCGCAACGCCGACATCCTGGTTATCGACGCGCCGGCACGATCACATGGCGACGAGCTGACCGACCTCGTCAAACACGCCGAAACGATCGTCGTGCCGGTGTTGCCATCGACGATCGACATGCAGGCGACGGCGGTGTTTCTCGAAGAATTGAAAAGCGTCGGCAAGATCGAGCGCAAGCAGGCAAAGATCGCAACGGTAGCAAACCGCGTTCGCGACAACACGCTGATCTGGGATGAACTCGACGAGTACCTGACGAAGACACGCGTCCCTTACGTCGCGGCTTTGCGCGAAGCGCAAAACTACATCCGTGCGTACACGCGCGGCATCGGCATCTTCGAGTTGCCCGAGTATCTCGCCTGGCCCGACTGGGAAGAGTGGGAGCCGCTGACGGCGTGGCTCAGGACCAAACGCAGCCAGCCCTGAACACGACGGTGTAGGAGGGCCTTCAGGCCCGATCCCGATCCCGTTGCTCTTCAGCGATCGACGCCCGGATGCCGTCGGCGGCATCGGCATACCGTGGCGTAACGCCGAGCACGGACCTCATCTTCGATACGTCGACGCGGCGTGACTCGCCAAGAAACGACAGCCTTCGTGCCGAAAACCTGCGCTCTGCCGCACTGCGGCTGATCGTCGGTGGCGGCTCGAGTCCCAGCTGCCGCGCGACTTCCTGCGAGAACCAGGTTGACGAGCGTTCGTCGCCGTCGCCGAGATTGTAGATGCCCGGCGGAACATCGGCGCTTAACGCGGCAACGCAGCCGGCAACGAGATCGTCGACGTGGATGCGGTTGCCCGGGTTGGCGTCGGCATCACTGAGGACCGGATCGCCACGTTCGATGCGTTCGGTACCCAGGCGGCCGGGCCCGTATATACCGGGCACACGCAGGACGATCAGCGACGTCGCGTGCCGGGCACAATAGCGGGCGAGTTTCTGCTCGGCATCGACGCGTCGTTTTGCGCGGTCCGACTGCGGGTTCACGGCAGCGGTCTCGTCAACTCGCTGTCCGCCGCAGTCGCCGTAAACACCGGTCGTGCTGAGGTAGACGAAACGACCTGGCGGGTACGGTAAAGCGTCCAGAAGGCGTGCCAGGCGGATGTCATGATCGTGATTGCGTGACGGCGGCACCGTGTACGCAATGGAATACTGCCGTGGCGCCTCGATTGCTGTAAGGCCGCCGTCGTCCAGGTTCAATGGCCGAACATCGTCGCGGCCAGGCGAGCGGCTCAGCCCGAGCCGGGCATCTCGCGGCAGCGCATCCAGCAACCGCCGACCGACGTAGCCGACACCGACGACGACGTTCATTCCACGCGCTCAGTCGCGGTCGGCGTCGAGATGCGGCAGCGCCGTCAGCGGCGCGTCGGTGACCATCGTCAGGCCTTTGCGAAAGGCCGCCGCCGCGTCGTCGGTCTCACCGAGCCGGTTCAGCAACTGGCCGTATTCCTGGTAGGCTTCGGGCGTCGGGCGCAGGCTGATGACGGCTTCCAGATAGCTTCTCGCCTTGCCCCAGAGTTCGTTTCTCAGGCACAGGCGTGCAGCGGCGAGCAGCAGGTCCGGGTCTTCGCCGCGATTGGCCAGCCAGCCCTCGGCGCGTTTCAGCTGCTTCGACGGATCGCTGCCGACGACGAGCCCGAACAGACGGACCAGCGGCCCGCGCCATTCGCGTTTCAGGTCGGACGCAAGTTCTTTTTCCGCCTTGTCGTTGTTGCCGGTACGCATCAGTGCCATGTAGTAGGCATCGAGCAACGACAGGTCCGAACGCAGTGGTTTCGGCACGGCTTTCCATGCTGCCTGTATGCGTTCGTCGCTGTCTGCCCGCTTGAGCTTTTCGCGATGCACTCGGATTGCCCAGCGGTCCATCGTATCGGTGTCGAGGCGGCTCGACTTGCGCAGCTTCGGCAGCAGCGCTTCGAGATGATCCCAGTCCTCGAGCCGGAAGTAGATCCGGCCGAGCAGCGCCAGCGCGTAGCTGTGGTCACGCGTGTTTTCCTCGATCTTCCTGAGCGTCGCCAGCGCCTGTTCGTACTGGCCCCGGTCGAGCTGGAACTCGGCCTGTGTCAGCAACACTGCGTTCGTCGCTTCCGGCGTATCCTGGTACGCCATCTTCAGCCACTCGTCGCGGCGCTCGTCGCGGCCCTGCAGGTGCGCCGCACGGGCGGCCTGCAGGTAGTTGAACAACGGCGAATCGCTCGAGCCGGCGGCGCGAGCAAGCAGCTTTTCGCCGCGTTTGAAATTGCCTTCGGCGACTTCGATCATGCCGCGCGTCAGTTTCTGGCCGGCACGACCCGAACGGTAGCGGCCCGCGGCTTCGCCGAGCCGGCGCGGCGCAATGATCAGCCCGCGGATCAGCCACAGCGTTGCAAAAAGCAAAACGATCAGGATGACGAGCCCGAACACGGACATCTCGAACAGATGACCACGGATGCTGATCGCAACGTAGCCGGCATCGGCGAGCAACGCTTGCGCGATGAAAGCCAGCGCGATCGTCGCAACGACTATGATTAAGCCAAACTTCATTCAGCGGACTCGGCGAGTGCCTTGTACTGACGCAACAGGCGCAGCGAACCCGAGATATCCGGTGGCGCGCTCGCCGAGTAGCCGGCGCGAATTTCGGCAAGCGTCTCGAGCGCACTGTCGACCGGTTCGGTGGTGACGTCGAAGTAATTTCTGATCCAGGAGCGCGCATCGTCGATGCTCTGCTCGAATACCTGCTGTTCACCTCGCAGCAGCGCGAGCCGTGCGGCCTGCAGCTGTAACGCGAGGTTGCTGCGGATCAGCGGTTCGGCATCCGGTGTCAGCAACGGCGCCTGTTCATCGCCAGGCGGCGTGTGCTTGACGAGCCCGGTAAATGCGCCCTTGACGGCGCCCCAGGCGCGCGCGACGCCGCCTTCATCATCGGTGTCCGTTTCATTGTCGTCGTCACTCGCTCCCGCTGCTCGCCGCAGCGGCAACGAGTCGACGACTCGCGCGAGACTGGACAGCGTCAGTGCGACGCCGCCGATGTCCGGCTTTTCCATGACATCGAGCGCGGCGACTTCGTCGGCAATGGCGCGGCGCACCTCGGTCAGCGCCGGGTCGCCGAGCTGAACGAGCCGGTCGTCGGCCTGTTCCAGCGCCAGCGACGCAAGGTACGGATTGCCGGCAAGCTGCAGCTGTGAATTGGCGATTTGCAGGTAGTACTCGGCTTCGGCCACGAGGTAAGTGTTGCGCGTGTCGAGCGAAACACCCTGCAGCGCGGCGACCGATCGCTCGAGGTTGTTCATTCTCGGCGGCATCGAATCGAGCAGCTCCGTGCGCTCGTCGAGGTCACGTCGCAGAGACTCGACCGCCGATCCGGTACCTCGTTCCGCTTCCTGGACAGCGCGAATCGCCTCGTCGAGGTCGCCGAGCGTGCGATTCGTGTCCGCCAGTTGACGTGCCAACGCGTCGGCGGCCTGCGCTTCGTCCTTTGCATCACCCTCGGCGCGATACTGCTGCAGGTAGGAGTACCCCACCGCCGCCGTCGTCAGCAACGCGAGGAACAATGCCAGCCAGGCAACCGTCGCTGACGCGCCGCTCTTCTCCTTGACGACAACGGCGGCGGGCTCCGGCTGCGGCGCATAGGCATCGGTTTCCGACGCGCCGCTTTCGCGTTCGTCGGTGACGTCATCGGCACCATCGCCGTCGTCGGGCCCGGAGTCCGCAGGCTGTGCCCCGGTCGCATCCGGGGCGCTATCGTCGGCCGCTTCGTCTGCCGCCGCATCGTCAGCTTCGGCGTCGTCCGCCTTTTTCACGTCTTTGTCGGTGTCGCTCATTAATAAATCCGCAGCGCCAAGACGCTGATGGTTTTTCTAAGGAGCCGATTGTGCGAGACAGTCGGCAACGTCAGCAGCCTGCGGACTGTTCGCGAGTGCGGCGGGGCAGTCCGGGTACCGGGCAAACACCTCTTTTAACACACGAGCTGCGGGGGTCACCAGTCGCGTTTCCCCCAGCGCGCGGAGACACCACGGCGTCAGCAGGCGGCGCAGGTTTGTAAAACTTTCGACGCTCATGACGACGACAGCGTCGACTTCGCCGCCGCGCCAGCGGTTTTCGAGGTCCCGAAGCGCCTCGTGCGTATATGCCGGCAAGCGCCGCTCGTAGGCCGACAAATAGTCGACTCGGGCGCCGCGCGCGCGGAGCGCTGTCGCGAGCTTTTCGCGACCGTCGTTGCCGCGAATGATACGAATATTCTTGCCGCGGGCGTCGCGCAGTTCGTCTTCGGCAAGCAAGTGCTCGGAGTCGAATCCGCTGGCCGGTTGAATCGCGACGTCGTGTCCCGCAGCGACGATTGCGTCTGCGGTCGATGGCCCGATCGCGGCCAGCTTCCCTGCCGCGTAATCAATGCCGTGAAGAACCGCGTTGCGGCTGATGAAGATCGTGATGTCCGCCTGCGGCAGCTCTTTTGCATCGCGGCGGATCGCGCCGGCGCTGCGCGGGACAATGTCGATAACCGGGAACAGCGTGTAGCTGCCGCCGCGGCGCGTTATTTCCTCTACGAGATCGCCGGCCTGGTCCCGCGGGCGCGTGACCAGCACGCCCATGCCGTCGAGCCGACCGCTAGACATTCATGGCTTCCGCACGTTTGAGCAGGTCTGCAGCTCCGTCGGCGAGCAAGCGCGCAGCGACCTGGTTGCCGATGGACTCGGCATCGATCGCGGTATCGGATTGCTGGACGCGCAAATACTCGCTGCCGTCCGGCAATGCGACGATTGCGGACAGCGTCATTTCCTTGCCCGATACCGTTGCATAGGTGGCGACTGGAGACTGGCAGCTGGCCCGCAGCTTGCGGGCGATAATCCGTTCCGCCGTAGTCGTCCGCAGCGTTCGCTGGTGCGTCAGCTGTGCGAGCACGCTGACCAGGGGCGTATCGTCGGCGCGGCACTCGATGCCGATGACTCCCTGCGCCGCCGCCGGCAGCATCTCATCGGGCGCAAACGCGTGCCGGATGCGGTCGTGCAGACCGAGCCGCTCGAGCCCGGCCGCGGCCAGAATGATCGCGTCGAAAGCGCCGTCATCGAGCTTTCGAAGGCGCGTATTCACGTTGCCTCTGAGCGGTTCGATGACAAGATCCCCGCGCATCATTCGCAGCTGCGCCTGGCGCCGCAGGCTCGAGCTACCGACGCGGGCGCCGCGCGGAAGTTTGTCGACACCATTCCACTTGTTGCTGACAAACGCGTCGGCCGGATTTGCTCGCTCGAGCACGGCAGCTATGACGAAACCGTCCGGCATGTCGGCCGGAACGTCCTTCATCGAGTGCACGGCGATGTCGGCAATGCCCGACTGCATCGCAACCTCGAGCTCCTTGATGAACAGTCCCTTGCCGCCGATTTTTTGCAGGCTGCGATCGAGTATCTCGTCGCCCTTCGTCGACATCGGCACCAGCTCGACCTCGTCTACCGCATCGAGTTGACGCAGCTCGGCAGCAACGTGTTCGGCCTGCCACAGCGCGAGCGCGCTTTTCCGGGTTGCGATGCGAATCTTCAATGGAGCTCACGTGTCCTTGAGGCGGCGCCGGACGTTGGCAATGTGTCGGCGGCTGATTATCAGCTCTTTATCACTCGCTTGCGAGCCGTCGCGCATGACTATACGGGTGCGACCATCGCGCGTCTTTTCGACGCGCTCGACCTTGTCAACGGCGACGAGGGCACTTCGATGTATGCGGACGAACAGGTCATCGAACTCCTCCTCCAGCGACTTCAGCGACTCGTCGATCAGTGTTTCACCACGTGTGTGCTTGACGAGGACGTACTTCTGGTCCGCGACGAAATGGGAAATATCGTCGATCGGGATCAGCGTCATCCGGTCGGTCGTTCGCGCGCAAATATGTTTGCGCCGCGACTCGACACCCGCGGCATCGGCAGCCTCGCGAAGTGCGGATCGGGCAAGACGTGCCGCCTGCGCCAGGGCCGCCTCGAGTTTTGCGCGCCGCACCGGTTTCAGCACGTAGCCGATCGCCCGGGCATCGAATGCCTCGATCGCGTACTCGTCATAAGCCGTCGTAAAGACAATCGCCGGCGGCTCATTCAACGCATTGATATGGTGCGCGGTCTGGATGCCGTCCATGCCGGGCATGCGGATGTCGAGCAGCACGATGTCGGGCGGATGTTCGTTGACGATGGCCAGCGCCGCCTCACCGTTCGCGGCGTCGCCAGAGCACTCGAATCCGTCGATGTCGTCCAGCAGCTGCCGCAGGCGCTCGCGGGCCGGCGCTTCGTCATCGACGACCAGCACCCTCACGCGTCAAGCCCCTCGGCGGGAAAGCGAATGCTGACGACGTAATGATCACCGCCGTCGACGACGTCCACGCTGGCGCGATTGCCATACGCGAGTTCGTAACGTTGTCGGGTATTTGCCAGCGCCATCTGGTTGCCGTCGGTCTTTTGCGGTGCGTCTTTTGCGACCGGGTTTGCGATCTCGATGGCGAGATACTTGCCGTCTCGCCGGCCCGTTACCGTCACCTCGCCGCCGTCCGGCAACAGCTCGATGCCGTGATAGATGGCGTTCTCCAGCAACGGCTGGATAGTCAGGCTCGGGATCTGTGCGCGCATCGGCAGGTCGGCGACGTCCCAGCGCACCTTCAGGCGATCGCCGAGGCGCAGCTTCTCGATGCGCTGGTAGATGGCAGCGAGCTCGAGCTCCTGCTTGATCGACGTGCGATCTTTTGACGCGCCGAGATTTGCACGTAACAGGTCGGACAGGTCTTCGACGGCTTCCTCGGCCTGCCGCGGATCGGTGCGCGTCAGCGATGCGATCGTATTCATGCTGTTAAACAGGAAGTGCGGTCGTATCAGCGCCTGCAGTGCGCTGATGCGCGACTGCGCTTCCAGAAAAATGCTGCGGCGCCATTCGCTGGAGATATACAGGTAACGCATCGCGAGACCGATGATGATCGCGCCGATCGCGACCGAGCGGCCGACGAACACGGCATGGCTGTCGCCGATGTAGTACAGGTCGCTGAATACCGACGTCAGCTGCCACGCGATCTCGGCCAGCGCGGCAGCAAGACCCAGAAGCAGGCCGAACGCGGCAACGAAGGCCCGGGTCGGGCCGAGCGCCTCGAGCCAGTTTCGCAACCGGCAGAGAATCGCCGAGCCAAGTAACGCGAACCACAGGACAAAGAATGAGGTCTTGTACAGGTCGAGAAAAAACATGCCCGGCGAATGCGAGGCAATCGTCAGCATGATTGCCATCAGCTCGCCGACGAGCACGGCAACGAAAACGGTCGACGCCGCACAGAAATCCGGGAGATAGGCGCGCAACGGTTCTGTTCTCGGGTCGGTCTTCGCGTTCAATGGGTGGTTCCAGCTTGCCGGTGCCTGCATTGTAACGTGGTGGGGTGGCATCGAGGTTGCGGATTGCCACGAGACTGAGACCGGGCGCGCCGTGCCAATTGGTCTTGCTCCGTTCGGAACCCCGCTCACTCACAAGACCAATGCACACGGCACGCCCCCTCACGGACAGTTGCACATCAGGCATTCTCAACATCAAACATCGTGAGCGCCGGCCGAAATAAGGGCATCGATCCTGCTGCGTTCGGAACTCAACTCACTCCAAAGGACCGTTGCCTGCACCCCGGCCCGCTCGCATCCGGCCACCGACGTATGGCATGGCGCCAAACGCAAATCAGCGGTCCTCGGCATGGGAAAAGTCAGGTGCCGGAACTTTTGTCGTCTCGGTGGCGTCTTGCTGATCGATGTGCTGGCGCGTGGTAGGGACACAGGCCGTGCGGAGAGAGTGGGGTTCCGAACGGAGCAGGGTCTGTGTTCCTGCCGCGCGCAGGTGGGTACTTAACAAGAACGACGGCCGTGCCGACAGGGTTCCGAACGGAGCAGGGCCTGTGTCCCCGCCCCGCCGGTGGCAATCTTTATCGAGAACGCCGGTCGGCTACGAGCAATTCTCTTCGATGAGCTCCTGGGCCTTCGCGCGAGCGTCGTCGATCTCGGCGTCACTCAGGTATTCGCGCTCGCCGTCATCAGTCTCGCGGTAGAGGCGCCGGGACGTGACCATCGTTTCGAGCTTGGCGCGATAGCTGGCGCAGCGCTCTTCGCGGGCTTTCTTTTCGGCGATTTTTTCGGAGCGGGTCTTCTTCGTCGGCTCCGGCTCGGCGGCTTCGGCCTCGGCCGGCGCGGCGGCGGCAGTCGTCTGAGGTTGCACGCTGCGTGACGGCGATGGGCGCGGGGCTGAACGCCTCGACGCGATGGCGACGCGCTGTTCGGTGTCGGCGCCGCTTGGCCGGTCGACGTAATGGACGTTGCCGTCGGCATCCGTATAGCGGTAGATATCGCTGGCGATCGCGGAGCCGGCAACGAGGCTCGCAGCGGCGGCGGCAAGGACCAGTGTCTGTTTGCAATTCATGCGCATGGCGTCCTCAGTTCGACACCCTGAAATAAGGGCTCTATCAAGACCCGTATTACACCACGGGACCCGAATTTTCGGCGTGATCATGGTCACAGCCGACGCCGTCGATTGAGTTCTCGAATATGACATAAAAAAAGCGGGCCAGGGGCCCGCTAAGGTACTGCTTTTGGGGGAATTGGTGCAGATTTGCGGCGGAAGGTCGTGCTCCCGGACAGGCTTTGCGGCAAGTCCGGGAGCAGAAATCCGGTTTCGCGAACTTATTCCGACGCCGAGGCGAACTCCGGATAGGCTTCGAGGCCGCACTCGGACAGGTCGACGCCTTCGTACTCCTCCTCTTCGGAGACACGGATCCCGATCGTCTTCTTGATCAGGAACCAGACGGCGAAGCTCGTCACGAACACCCAGGCGAAGATCGCGCCGATGCCGAGCAGCTGCGCCAGCAGTGTCGCGTCGCTGTTCGTAAAGCAGACAGCGAGCAGGCCCCAGATGCCGACGACGCCGTGCACCGAGATCGCGCCGACCGGATCGTCAATCTTCAGCTTGTCGAGCAGCACGATCGAGCCGACGACCAGCAGTCCGCCGACGCCGCCGATCAGCGTTGCCTGGATCGGTGCGGGTGTCAGCGGCTCCGCGGTAATGGCCACGAGGCCGGCGAGCGCCCCGTTCAGCGCCATCGTCAGGTCCGCTTTGCCGAACCACAGGCGTGACAGCAACAGTGCGAATACGAGACCACCGGCCGCGGCCATGTTCGTGTTGACGAACACCAGCGAGACTGCGTTTGCTTCGCCGACGTCGGAGACCTTCAGTTCCGAGCCGCCGTTGAAGCCGAACCAGCCGAGCCACAGGATCAGCGTGCCGAGCGCCGCGAGCGGCAGGTTGCAGCCGGGGATCGCGTTGATCTGTCCGCCGGGACCGTACTTGCCCTTGCGGGCGCCGAGCAGAATGACGCCGGCCAGTGCAGCGGCAGCGCCGGTCATGTGCACGACGCCGGATCCGGCAAAGTCCAGGAAGCCGGCGGCGTCGAGGAAACCGCCGCCCCATTTCCAGAATCCCTGTACCGGATAGATCAGGCCCGTCAGGATTACCGCAAACAGGAAGAACGACCAGAGCTTCATGCGCTCGGCAACGGCACCCGAGACGATCGACATTGCGGTTGCGACGAACACGACCTGGAAGAAAAAGTCGGACAGGTTCGAGTAATACGTGTCGCCGCCCGATTCGATGACGTCGACGGCCGCGTTGTCGGCGGAGCCGAGCAGTCCGGATCCCAGCGTCAGAAGGCTCTGGAATACGCCGCCTTCGTAAGCGCCGGGATACATGATCGAGTAGCCGCAGAGCATGTACATGATGCAGGCAATCGAATACAGCCCGACGTTCTTGGTCAGGATCTCGGCCGTGTTTTTCGCACGCACGAGACCCGCCTCGAGCATCGTAAAGCCCGCCGCCATCCACATGACGAGCGCGCCCATGACAAGAAAGTAAAACGTGTCCAGCGCATAAGCCAGTTCAGTGACCTGCGCCGAAATCTGTGTGACCTCATCCATTTAGAAGTCCTCCCTAAGGATTCAGTGGTTAAACAGCTTCGGCACCGGTCTCACCGGTGCGAATACGAATGGCTTCCAAGAGCTCGGTGACGAAGATCTTGCCGTCGCCGATCTTGCCGGTGCGTGCCGTGTTGGCGATGGCTTCGACGACCTGTTCGGCCAGGTCGTCGGCCACCGCCAGTTCGATCTTCGCCTTCGGCAGAAAGTCGACAACGTACTCGGCGCCACGATAGAGCTCGGTGTGACCGCGCTGGCGGCCGAAACCCTTGACCTCGGTGACGGTAATGCCCTGGATGCCGATATCGGCCACCGCCTGGCGCACGTCGTCGAGCTTGAAGGGCTTGATGATCGCTGTGATCATTTTCATGGTTTTCCCCTTGACTATCTCGGTAAGGCAGGGCGGCTCCCGCCGCCCTGCGGTGTTGATTTACTGCAGGTCGAATGCCTTGCCGATTGTGAACAGCAGGGACTCGTCGTCCTGGCCAATCAGGTCGTCGTCGGCGAACAGCAGCACGATGCCTAAGTCGATGTCGGAAATTGTCGTGCCGTAACCGAGCTCGAGATAATTGCCATCGAAGTCCTGCGAGAACCCGGCGTAAGTACCGTAGAAGCCGTTGTTCTCGAGCGTCAGCGCGTAGTAGGTGTAGTCCTGCGTCGGTCCGGCAAAGTTTTCGTACTCGCCAACCGCGACGTCGACGGTCAGGATGTTGTAGCCGAAGCCGAGGTTGATCTCCTGGTACGTGTCATCGAAGTCACCCGTGTAGTAGTAGCCGGTGAAGCCGATGCCGTAGGTGAAGTCCTCGATTTCACCGCCGTAGCCGAAGTAGCCATCGACCTCGAGACCGTCGCCGACGTCGGCAGCCCACGTGCCTGCGTAGAAGCCGTTCTGCTCGAAATCGATTCCGCCGCTGGCAGAGGACGAGTGCTGGAAAATGCCCCGGAAGTGGTACTCACTGGCCCAACCGAGATTGGCCGACCATTGGGCCTGCGCCGTGCCGGTCACGAGCAGTAGCGTTGCGAAAAATCCGGTTCTGAGTGCTGCGTTCATTTAGTAATGCTCCCTAAAAGTGTCGAAAGGCCGTAGTGGCCCGCGTCGCACTCGATAGAGCAGCAATCGTGCCAACATGGAAAATGCGCTTGAAAACAACCGGTTGCGAAAAATCACGGGCAGGCCGCGCACCGCTTTGGTGCGGCCCCGAATGCTGCTTGCCCTGTAATCGGCCCTTGCAGGTGAAACTCTGTCGACCGCCGGTTTTGCTGCTGGCGTTTCGCGAGGCCGTGGGGTATCAATCGCCTATGAAAAAGGAATCGATCGAAAATCTCGCGGCGAAGCTCGCCGAAAGTCTTCCCGACGGCCTGCGTTCGATGCGCGAGGACCTGGAGCAGAATTTCCGTTCGGTGCTGCGTTCGCAGCTGTCCCGGCTCGACCTCGTCACGCGCGAGGAATTCGACGTGCAGGAGGCCGTGCTGCAGCGGACGCGCGAAAAACTCGAGGCACTGGAGCAGCGGCTGGCCGAACTCGAAAACCCATAGGTGACTGAATAGGGGCATTCTGCTTTTCCAGGAAAAGCAGAATGTCCTCGATAAGACTTGCGGATCGATTCCCGGGCCATGGAGGGCTGACGTGGGCGTAGCCATTTTGAAGAGCCGTGCGCAGCTCGGCACCGTTGCGCCGCCGGTCACGATCGAGGTGTTCCTGTCCGGGGGGCTGCCGGGGTTTTCGATCGTCGGTATGCCGGCGACGGCCGTGCGCGAAAGCAAGGATCGCGTGCGCAGCGCGATTCTGAGCACCGGTTTCAATTTTCCACTCGAAAAGATCACGGTGAGCCTCGGCCCGGCCGATATGCCAAAGACCGGCGGGCGATTCGATCTCGCCATTGCGCTCGGCATCCTCGCGGCGACGCGGCAGCTGCCTGTCGATGGTTTCGACAGCGTCGAATTTTTCGCCGAGCTCGCGCTGAACGGAACGCTGAGGCCCGTACCCGGCGTTCTTCCCGCGGCGCTGCGAGCGGCGCAAGCGGGACATTCGATCATCGTCGCGCGTGACAACGGTTACGAGGCGGCACTGGTCAGCGACCGCACATTCGCGGCGGAGAGCCTTCCCGAGGTGACGGCGCACCTCGCCGGCAAGCGCTCGCTGGCGCCGATCGCGTCGTTACCGCCGTCCGGTGAAGCCGCGACGTTGCGGGACCTTGGCGACGTGCGCGGCCAGGCTCACGCAAAGCGTGCCCTCGAGGTTGCGGCGGCCGGCGGGCACAACCTGCTGCTCGTCGGGCCGCCGGGCACCGGCAAGAGCATGCTGGCTGCACGCCTGCCGGGGATCCTGCCGGACATGACGGAGAGCGAGGCCATCGAAACCGCGGCCATCGAGTCCGTGCTCGGCAAACCGCTGAACCTCGAAACCTGGCGACAGCGACCGTTCCGCGCGCCTCACCATACGGCATCGGCGGCCGCGCTCGTCGGCGGCGGGCCGGAGCCGCGGCCCGGGGAGATATCACGTGCCCACAACGGCGTGCTGTTTCTCGACGAGCTGCCGGAGTTCAAACGCAACGTGCTGGAAGTGCTGCGCGAGCCGCTCGAGGCGGGCATGATCACGATCTCCAGGGCCGGCCGCCAGGCGGATTTTCCGGCACGCGTTCAGCTCGTCGCGGCGATGAACCCGTGTCCGTGCGGTTACCTCGGCGACGAGTCCGGCAACTGCATCTGCAGCGCCGATCGCGTCGCGAAGTACCGGTCTCGCATCTCGGGGCCGTTATTCGATCGCATCGACCTGCACGTCGAAGTCGGGCGGCCACCGATCCAGTCGCTGTACGCGGAGCAGCGCGGCACCGAGAGGAGCGCCGACGTGCGAGAGCGCGTCGTCAGGGCGCGTGATCTGCAGCAGGCACGGGCGGGCAGGTGCAATGCGCGCCTCAGCGGGGATCAGCTGCGCGAATACTCGGCGCTGGAACGACCGGAGCGGCGCTTGCTCGACGAAGCGGCGGAGAAATTTTCGTTGTCGGTGCGGGCTTACCAGCGGGTGTTGCGTGTCGCGCGCACGATCGCCGACCTCGGGGAGTCGACAGGAATCAGCGCGAGTCACATCGCCGAGGCATTGAACCTGAGGGGTCTGGAAAAATCCCGGTAGGAAGGCCTTCAGGCCCGATGGAATTTCATGTGGTAGGGCCTTAAGGCCCGGTGCGTTGGTCGCGGCTGCCCCCGACAGCTGGCCCGGGAGAAAACCCGGGCCGCTTCTACTGCGATTCGGCGACCATGTAGTCGACGGCGTCCTCGACTTCTTCGTCGGACAGGTCCATACGGCCGCCTTTCGCGATCATGACGCCGGCCGAGCCCTGGAAGCCGTTGATCGCGTGGTCGTACAGCACGTCCATGCCCTGCGCGATGCGCGCAGACCATGCAGGCACGTCGCCGACGACCGGCGCGCCGCCAATGCCGTTACCGTGGCAGGCGATGCAGGCGCTGTTGTAAACCTGCGGACCGGTCATCGCCGTCTGGACCGGCTGGGGATCGCTCGCGGCCTTGACGACCGGCGCCGACGCGCTCTCTTCCTCGCCGGGCATGTAAACCTCGCCAAAGGGCTTGATGCGCGCCGCGACGGCTGCCTGGTACTCATCGATGTCCCGCGTGTAAACGCCCTGTGTCAGGTCGGACAATTTCATTGCCAGCACGAGAATCGCCAGCGCGACGGCGCCGAGCACACCGAGCGTCAGTGAGTACAGGTCGAAAAACTTCTGGTCCCGATTCAACGTATCGATTCCTTGGGCGTCAATGTCTGCCGGACCGGGTACGGTCGGCCGGAAGCCCGGCATTATATATCACCCGCCGGGGCCCGCAACGATCCTCCAAGTGTGACGCCGGTGCGGCCATCGCCTCGCGGCAGCTGGTATTCTCGCAAAAAACGGATGCTGTCGCGCCGTCAGACCCAAGGAATATCCATGCGACGTTACTCTCTGCCGACCGCTCTGCTGGCCTTGTTGGTGGCATGGGTTGATACCGCGCACGCCACGGACGCGAACTATGCGGAGCGTGCCGGAGACACCGCCGGTGTCTACCGAAACACGACCTTTAACTACCAGATCGACCTGTCGTCGATGCCGTACAAGATCGTGGACTTCAGCGAGCAGGTGCCGGACGCGAGCTTCGCAGCGATGCGTTTCAGCCCGCTGGTCTTTACGATGGCAATCGTCGAGGACCTCGGGGTCGAGATGTCGGCGGAGCAGTACGCCGACATCGTGCGTACCTCGACAACGGCAAACTTCGAGGAAGGCAAGCTCGATGCGCCGATAGAAACGCTCGGCAAAATTACCGTCGACGGTGTCGACGCGGTGCAGCTGGGTTTCTCCGGCATCGTCGACGGCGCGTCGGCGAGTTACGTCACCACTGCGTTCGTCAACGGCACGATG
Source organism: Woeseiaceae bacterium (assembly GCA_041609735.1). Taxonomy (GTDB): domain Bacteria; phylum Pseudomonadota; class Gammaproteobacteria; order Steroidobacterales; family Woeseiaceae; genus UBA1847. The sequence continues at coordinate 17,898 of JBFIQH010000005.1, forward strand.
GCGTATCAGCTTACGTCGTTCAGCGGCGGCAAGGCGAGCGAGAATCTGCATGAGGAGGCAAACGCAGTTGCCGAGGCGTTCTCGTTTCTCGGCGATGCAATCTTTGCCGACACGCCGGCAAAGGCGGTTGACGAATATCGTTCCGACGCATTCGCGTACTCGCTAGCGGCGGACAAGGACGTCTGGTTCCCGTGGGGCGGCCTGTCCGAGGATTATCCGTACGCGGATACCGGCGCGCTCGGCAGCAAAGGTTACGGAGCAGCAATCATGCCGTACTGCTGGCGTGGCAAGCCGCCAACGCAGCTCGCAATTCTCGACGTGTTCATGGATCGATTCGGTGAAGACTATCCGTCGCCATTCATAACGTTCGAGGAACCGGTCAGGCGCGATGGCATGTCGGGCGTCCACCTGCACGGCAAGGACATGGCGGACGGCGACCTGTACTCCTATCACTTCTGGATCGTTGCCGGTCAGCAATGCGCATACGCGATTTCGGCCTGGGGTCCGGCCGAACGTGCCGACACCGATGCCGATCTCGCCGCGTTCTGGGACAGCGTGTCGTTTCACGACACGCCGGCAATACTGTCCGGTGACGCGACGGCGACCGATAATCGCAACAACGCATTCTTCCTGAACCAGACCGGCCTGCATTACTACGAGGCACGCAGCAATCGCGAGGCGTTTCGCTTTCTGTCGCAGGCCGCGGATCTGGATGCGAACGACCCCGCGTACCTGATGAACGCACTGCGCGTATTGTCGGACCTCGACGCCTATGAGGAAGCGTACGAGTGGCTGCAGCCGCGACTCGGCCGCTACGGCGACGACCAGGGCGCACGCAGCTGGGATGCCTGGCTGGCCTACCATGTCGGCGATGCCGACAAGGCGCTGGCCGCGTACGAGCGCTTGTTCAGTGAAGGCTACCGCGAGGACGCCGAATTCCGCGTGTATCTCGGGCTGCTTGCGGATCGAGAGCAGTGGGACCGCGTGGACGCTGAATTCGACAACTACGCGGGCGAAAACCTGACGGATGACCTGCGTCGCCTGAAAGCTTCGCTGCTGACGGCGAGGGATCGTTATGACGACGCGCTTCTGTTGCTCGACAGCATGTCGGCAGGCCGACCGTTCAGCGCAGAGCTCGCGTATTCGAAGATCGAAGTGTTCGACGCGATGGAAGATGCCGCCGGTATTCTCGAACAGGCAGATCTCCTGATCGACAATAAATACGAGTCCCTCGACAGCTGGTTCTACAAGGGTTACGCCGAATACCTGCTGCGATCCTACGTCAAGTCGCGAGAATCGTTTCAAAGTGCGCAGAAGTTCGCACCGACGAACACGATCGTCCAGGACTACATCAACGCGATCAACGGCATCCTCGGCGAAGGCGACAATGCCAGCATCAGCGAGCCGGTTGCCGCTGTCGCGTTGCCGCGCGACGTAGAAAAGCGCATCGACAGGGCATCGCTCGATGCCACCCGCGACGGCTACGGCGCGTATTTCATAAACCGTGTCGTCGGTTACGAATTCAACGGCGGGGATTGGGTTACGCAGAGCTACTACCAGCGCATCAAAATGCAGGACGCACAGGGCATCGCCCATTTCAGCACGCTGGAGTTCGACTTCGATCCGGCCTACGAGCAGCTGTACGTCAACAGCCTGCTCGTCCGCGATGCCGACGGCAACGTCATCGCGCAAGCGGATCGCGATGCGTTCTACGTGACCGACACGATCGACGGCTACGAGGCGAGCACGGAGCAGACGGCGCACCTTCCGGTACCGAGCCTGAAGCCCGGCGCCGTCATCGACATCGTCGTCAGCAAGCGCATCGGCGTCGAGAAGGGCGAGATGCCGCTGGACATTCACTACCTGTCCGGCAGCCGGCCCATCGGTTACAGCGCGCTGTTCGTCACCGGCGCCGACGGCAACTTGCGTTTCGACGCGTTCGGCGTCGGCGAGCCGAAACAGGCGGGCAAGTCACGCATCTGGGCCCTCGAGGATCCGGTCGTCTATCGCTGGGAACCGATGCAGCCCTATTTCGACCGCTACTTGCCGTGGGTTACCGTCGGCACCACCAGCAGCGACTGGAACACCGCTGGCGCGGACTATTACGCGAAAATCGAGGACAAACTCGACATCGAGCGCATCGCAGACACCGCGGAGCGGCTCGTTCGCGGTATCGACGACGTGCATCGCAGGATCGAGGTCATCAGCCGCTACGTGCAGAAAGAGCTGCACTACGAGGCGATCGAGTTCGGTCGCCGTGCCTATATTCCGAAAACAGCACGCGAGACGCTGCGTGATCGCTACGGCGACTGCAAGGATCACGCGGTGCTGCTGTACTCGATGCTGAATGCCGTCGATATCCCGGCCGAGCTGGCGCTCGTCAACATCAATCGCAAGGTATTGCCGGGCTTGCCGAACGTCGACCAGTTCGACCACATGATCGTATCGGTGCCGCGCGACAATGGGCGCCTGTTCATCGACGCGACCGACAAGGACCATTTTCTGGGTGCGCTGCCGCCGCGCTACATGGCGGGCAACCGGGCGCTGATTATCGGCAAGACGTCGGAGCTCGTCGAGATACCGGACTTCGAACAGGGCGACTCATCGCTGAGCGTCGTTCGCGACATCGAGCGCGCCGCCGCGACCGAGATCCGGGTGCGCGAGATTGGCACGTTTTCCGGGTTCCAGGCAGCGGAACTGCGCGGCCAGCTGCGCGACATCGAAACGTCGGAAATACTGGCGACGATGCAGCGCTGGGTTGCGGACCGGTATTCGGACGCTATCGTTGATGATGCATTCGTCGACAATCTGCTCGAGGCGGACAGTGATTTGACGGTCGAACTCGAGTACCGGCTACCGATCGACGATGGTGATGCGTTCCGCATACCCGGATTCTTCGAAGCGGAATATCTCGATACCGCGCGGCTTTCGGATCGGCGGTTCGTATTCGAGATGCCTGCGCCGTTTCGCGTCTCGGCCGTGACAACGATCGCGACCCCGACACCGTCAAAGCTTGCCGTCGCGTCCAGCAAGCCTGACGGTGACGAGTCACGATTCGGTCACTGGCAACGCAGTATCGATACGACGGGCGATCGATGGGTGCTGCAGCTCGAATACACGGGCCGCAAGGCGCAATTCCCGGCCGACGACTACGGCGATTACACGGAGTTTCACCGCCGACTGATCGGTTCGACCCCTTTATTCTCGAATTTGTCCGCCTACGTGACGAAAAACGCGATGCCCGTGTACAGCATTATCGCGATGCCGGCCGCGGTCAGCGCCATCGGCAGCTGCGTCAATACATGGTCCATCAGGTCCGACCCGCAGGCCAGTGACGCGAGGATCGTCGTGTCGGAGATCGGTGAACACTGGTCGCCGAAGACGGCACCGCCCATGATCGCGGCAAACGCGAGCGTGACGAACAGCGGGTCTGACGAGATCGCATACGCGAGCGGTAGCGCGATCGGAAACACGACGGCATAGGTACCCCACGACGAACCGACCGAGAACGACACGGTCATGCAGATGATCATCAGCAGGCCGGGCAGTATGTACGGGATTGCCGTCAGGTTATCTGCGCTGACGTCGATGACCCACGCCGAAGCGCCGAGCGTTTCCGAAACCTTGGCGAGCGTCACGGCGAGACCGAGGATAATCGCGCCGACGCTGACGCCCTTGATGCCGTCGACCAGCGCATCGAACGCGTCCTTCGTGCTCATGCCGCGCATCATCGAAACGACGACCCCGCTGACGACGGCGAGGCCGAACGCTTCGAAGATCATCGGCGCGCCGGTGATCAACCACGGCACGATTGCGAACGTGAACAGCACGCCGATCGGCACGAAGAAGTCGAGCAGCGACGGCGTGTAGCCGTCAGCGATATCGACCGTCGTCAGTTCCTTCGAAATCATCGGCTCGGCGCCGGGCGCATCGAGCTCGCCGGTCGTCAGCACGCGCCGCTGGGCGGCGCGCATCTTGCGCCCCATGAACGGCAGCAGGCCGAGCGCGAACAGCAGCGTGAACAGGATCGCGAACCAGCCGTAAAAGTTGAACCAGATGGCGTCGAGGAACATCGCGATCGCCTCGTCCCGGCTCGCAACGAAGTGCGTCATCGACGGAATGGCGATCAGTCCCGCGACGTAAACCGGCCAAACGTTGAACGGAATGATTGTCGCAACCGGCGAAGCCGTCGAGTCGACAATGTAGGCGAGTTCTTCGTGTGCGACTTTCTCGCGATCCGCTATCGGCCGGACGGTCGTACCGGTTAACACGGTGCTGATCGTGCCGCCCTGGTGGAAGATGATGCCCATCAGCCAGGCGAAGAACATCGCCGAACGCCGGGTCTTGACGAAGTTCTCGGAAATCCAGGTCGCGAAATGCCAGGCGCCGCCGTTGCGGTTCCACAGCCCCAGCAGGCCGCCGAGCGCCCACAGGTAGACGAGCAGTATCTCGGCAAATCGCGGCGTACCGAGTGCCGGAATCAGGTAGGCCTGGATGATGTTGTAGTCGGTCGAAACGAGGCCGCCGAGGACGACGCCCATGAACAGCGCGAGGATGACGTTACGCGTGATGAAGCAGATCGCGAGCGCGCCGACGGCCGGCATGATCGACAACACGCCGTAATGCGCGTTCGCGGCAATGGAACCGGCGTCGAGCGTCGTCGCATACCAGCCGACGCCGGCGCAAAAAAGCAAGATACCGATCCAGAGGTTGTTGCGTATCGCGCCGCGCGATCTCGCAGCGTTTTCGTCGGAGTCATCTTGCCGCGAAGCGGGTTCAGTCATTGCAGCTCGAGTGCCGGAGTACCTGGCCAGGCAGTGCGCCGGTGTAGTTATTGTTATCAATAACGATAACACCGTTTACCAGCAGGAACGCGACGCCGTCGCTGAGCTCGGTTGGCGATTCGTAAGTTGCGTTGGCACGGAATCGCTGCGGATCGATGACGGCGACGTCTGCAATCGCGCCATCGCGGAGGTAGCCGCGGTCACAAAGGCCGAAAGTGTCGGCAACCTGGCCGGAGCTGCGGTGGACGAAACGCGACACGCTCATAAGGCCAGTTTCGACGAAATCGGCCCACGCCTTGGGGTAGGTCCCGTAGAGGCGCGGGTGGCCCGACGAACCGTCCGAGCCGGTCATGACCCAGGGTTCGACGGCGATCGCGTCGATGACGTCGGGGTCCATGACGAACGATGCAATCGACGGGTCGCCGTTGATGACGACGTCGATCGCGGCGGAAACCAGGTCCGTCTCCATCGCGGCCGCGATGTCCGTCAGCGTCATGCCGCGCCACGGGCTGTCGGCTGCCGATACGATCATCGCGTCCGGCCCGCCACGCCGCTCGAGATTTTGCGTCATCTCGTCGCGGATGCCGGGCAGCAGCGCATCGTCCTGCAAGCGTTCGCGCATGTGGTCATTGGAATCCGCCATGACCCGGCGCGGCACCAGCGCATTGCTGAAGCGCGTGCCCGACGCGCGCCACGGGTACTGGTTTGCGGTGACGTCGAGGCCGGCGTCTCTTGCGGCCCGTATCTTCGCGATCAGCGCGGCGTGCTGGTCCCACACGTCCTTGCCGAGTGCCTTCAGGTGCGAGATATGCACGGGAATGCCGGCTTCACGCGCGATCGTGACGGTTTCGTCGACGGCCGCGAGCAGACCGTCGGCATGGGAGCCTTCACTGCGCATGTGGGTGTCGTAGATGCCGCCGTTCGCGGCAGCGGTGGTCGCGAGCGCGATCACTTCGTCAGTGGTCGAATAGCTGCCGGGCGCATAGAAAAGCCCGGTCGAGAGCCCGAATGCGCCGTCTTTCATCTCTGCATCGACAAGGGCCTGCATCGCCGCAATTTCTTCCGGCACAGCAGGCCTCGCGTCCATGCCCATAACGGCTTTGCGCACCTGCCCGTGGCCGACCAGCGTCGCGACGTTCGTCCCGATGCCCTGTTCGCCGTAAAGCGCCAGCGTCTCGTCACGCTGCGAAACGCCATAGCCGTCGTTGCCGATAAAAACCGTCGTGACGCCCTGCGTCAGGTAATTCAGGTTTGCGCTGGTTGCCGGCGACCGCAATGTTTGCGTCGCGTGGGTATGCGGGTCTATGAAGCCCGGCGTGACGAGCATGCCGCTCGCGTCGATAATGCGACTCGCTGTCGGCGACGCCGCCGCTTCGACGATCGTGATGCGGCCCTGGCGAATGCCGAGGTCAACCTGCCTGCCGTCGCCGATCGATCCGTCGTAAACGGTTCCGCCGCGAATCAGGATTTCGAAAGCCGGCGGCCCGGACTCGGTCTGGCACGCGGCCAGCAAGATGAGCAAGCAGCCAAATCTCACTCGGAATAGCCTGCTTCGAGCAGCATGATCATCAGTTCTTCGGCGAATATGTTCGCGGCGTTCCGCGTTGCCGCCCGATCCGTTTCGTCACCGACTTCGTAGGTCGCGGTCGGTATGCCGTAGCGCTTGTACATGTAGTTCTTCGAGTTGGCCTGCTCGGACACCGCGTTGGCGTCGTTGTCGAAGTCGTAGTCGTCGATACGGGCATCGGCACGTTGCAGCCAGTCGGCCATGAAGTTCGGCGGGTCGGTCGGGAATTCATCGTTCTGCGTATAGAACACGTTACGCTGGGTGGAGTGGAAATCCAGGAAGACCTGGATACGGCCTCCCTCAGCCTCCAGCGAGTCGAGCAGGTCGCGAATCAGCTGCGTCTCGGGTTGCGTAAACGGTCCCCAGTCCCGGTTCAGGTCAACGCCGCCGACATTGTGACGCCAGTGCCCCGCGACAACGCCGTCCGGGTTCAACAACGGGATGGCAATGATGCGGAATCGCTCGCGAAAGCGTGTCGCGAGTACGCTGTCACCAAACAGCGTTTCGGCAAACGCCATGAAGGCGACGGCTCCCGATACCTCGGGCGGGTGCTGCCGGCCAACGATCAGCAATACGTCCGGCGACGCCTCGTTGGCATCGAGACGATGGATCGGCCGCTCCTGCAGCGAATGGCCGAGCAGCGATGCCGACGCATTTCCGGAGTTCGTGATGCTGTCGACCCACGCGTCGTAGACGGCCGGCGTCAGCAATTCCTGCGCGGCGACGAAAAAGGGTCGATCCGCGACGTCGATTGTCAGCGTTGCATGTCGGCCGGAGCGCGATTCCCGGACGCGGTGCTCGCCGAGTGGCAACCAGTTGCGGCCGTCGAAGCTGAGCTTGGGGATGTAGCGATGGTGTCCGCCTTCGTAGTCCAGAGTGATGCGCACCGTCCCCGGCACGACGGGGTCAATGCGAAATGCGAACCAGGGGCTGTCGTTAATCGGCGGCTCGTCTTCCGGGAGAATCTGCAGTCGAACGCGTTCTTCCGAGACGACGGTACAGGTGCCGCGCCGTGCGCCGTGAAACTGGTCATTGACCGAGAATGCCCCGGTTGTGCAGGCAGTACCGGGCGGGAATTGCGGCTGCGCGGCGCATGCGGCAAGCAACATTGCCGCAATCACGATGATGTATCGCCTGCACTGTCGCATGGTCGTTCAGGCTCCTATCGCATCGGCGACCGACTTCGCTGTCGCGGCCGCCAGCGTCCAGCCGAGCATGCCATGTCCGGTATTGACATACAGCCCGTCGACCTTCGTCTTGCCGACAATGGGCAATCCGCTGGGCGTCATCGGCCGGAATCCGCCCCAGCGGCGTTGGTCGGTTACGTCGTAGTCGGCAAAATCCGGCGCGAGGCGCCGCGCCGCAGCGAGCAGCGTATCGATGCGGCGATCGTCGTTCGATTTATTGAAGCCGTCGAAATCCGTGAAGCCGGCGATACGCATACTGCCGTTCAGGCGACTGAACACGAAGCGGTTCGTCAGCGACGTCAGGCTTGCCGACGGCGCAGCCCTGCCGGCGGGCAACGTCACGCTGTATCCGCGTACCGGGTAGATCCCGGTGCGGATGCCGAGCGGCTTCAGCACGGTATCGCTCCACGCGCCGAGGCAAACGACAACGGCATCGCCCGAAACAGCATCATCGCCTGTTGTACCGATGCGCGCGCCGGTTACGGTGCCGTTGCGACGCTCAAGCCCGAGGACCGGCGTCTGCATTCGAAACGTTACCAGGCGATCACGCTCGAGGTGTGCACGCAGGCCGGCGCTGAAGCGCTCTGCATCGGCGACGCCGTCATTCTTCGCGAACGCCGCCGCCTTGACGGGGCCGGTGAATGTCGCGATTGCCGGTTCGATGGCCTCGGCTTCGTTTCTTGACAGCATTGCAACGTCGATGCCGCGAGCGCGCTTCGCCGCCGTTGCCTTCTCGGCGGCCCGAATCTCCTCGTCGGTGGACAGCAACACGAGTTTCCCGGCGGGGCGGAATGCGTCGCCGGGGTCCATGTAACGGCGCAGCTCGTCCATCAGTTGCGACGACTGACGGGCTAATTCCAGCAGTGCAAGGGTGTTGGCCTGTGCGCGTCTCGCCGTGCACTGGCGGAGGAAACGCAGGCCCCACGGAAGTAACTTCGTGCCGATACGAATTCGGGTGGCGAAATTCCTCCCCGCGAGCAGCGCGGGTATCTTGCGCACGAACGCGGGCGTAGCCAGCGCTTCGGCGAAACCGTACGAGAGCTGGCCGCCATTGGCGAAGCTCGTTTCGCTGGCGACATCCGTCGCGCGCTCCAAAACGGTGACGCGACAGCCCGCTTTCGAAAGATAGTAGGCCGTGGTGACTCCAACGACACCGGCGCCGAGCACGACTACATGCATGAGGATTCCCGTCGATTTCGCGACAACCAGTGTACTGACCGCGGGCAACGCCGCTCCAATGACCATTATTGGGTCGGCTATAACTGCCGGCTATGCGCACGCACGGAGGAAGCGGTTGATCGACTCGCGCAAGTGCGAAATGAATTGTTTGGCTGCGATCGACAGCGGTGCATTGTCGAGATGCAGGGCCGACACGGTGAATCCGAGTTTCGGTGTAAGCGCAATGGTCCGGACGGCACCGCCGGTTGCGGACCGGGCCGTGATCTCGTCGACGATCGCGATGCCGGCGCCGCTGGCGACCAGCGCACGGGCAATATGGTAGGTCTCGGTCCAGGCGACGACATCGAGCTCGACGTCGTTATTGGCGATATAGGTCGACAGCAGCCGTCCCAGCGGCCCACGGCTGTTGAGGCCGATAAACGAGCATGCGCTGATGTCGGCCAGGCTGACGCTATCGACGTCATCGAGAAACGCATCGGGCGGCGCAATGACGACAAAGCGGCCCTTCGTCAGCGGTCGTTGCCGGATGCCCGGCAGGCCAACCGGCTCGAAGCCGAGCCCGACGTCGACGCGTGATTCGAGCAACGCGCTGTTCAACTCGTCGAGGTGCAGGGTCTCGATTTCGAACACGATGCCGGGGTGCAGTTTGCGGAAAGTCGCGACGGCATCGGGCAGCAGCTCGATACCGAGTGCCGGTGTACTCGCGACGCGTACACGCCCGGCTTCCGCTGTGCGCAGGTTTTTTGCGACCTGCCGCAGGTGGTCGAGGTCCTGGTAAACAACGGATACATGCTTGAACAAGGCATGTGCTTCCGGGGTCGGCACGAGCTTGCCGCGGGTTCGTTCGAACAACTGGAAGCCGAGCTGCTGCTCGGCGTGCGCGAGCACCTTGGACACCGACGGCTGCGACACGTTGAGGCTGCTCGCGGCATTGGTCATCGAGCCGCTGGTGTAAACCGCGTAGAAAACTTCGATCTGGCGTAGCCGCATAATCCCCCCGGAATGTTTCCAGTATAACCATCTGTTATGAGCTTCGTCCCCTGTTCCACAGTGTGTTACAGCGCACTTGTTACAGGACGCCGGGCTGTGGCAAGGTCGATCCATAGACCGCGGTTATAGGGCCCGGAAGCGTAGCTATTGGCGCAGCTTTGCGCGCGTTGCTAATTTGGGAGCAGGTTCGGCCAGGCGGCAAAAAAAGACTGTGGGCCGCACCCACATTGCCACAACCACGGGGGAAGGCAGATGAATTACCTGTTCGGGACGATGCGCGGGACGCGCTGGGCCATCCTGTCGCTGATATTCGGCGCATTTATTTTCGGGTCGCCGATGACGCTGGCACAGGATGACGACGATGACGACGAACCGGTTCTGCTCGATGAGCCAGAAGACGTCGTTGACGAGATTACCGTGACCGGATCGCAGATCCGGGGCGCCAATATTTCGGATGCGCTGCCCGTTTCTGTGATCAATGCCGAGGACATCGAAGCCCTGGGCGTCGAGTCCGGCGACGAATTACTCGAATTCATGGCCGAGCAGGGCCAGAACTTCTTCAGCGAATCGGAAAACATCTCGGGCGGCGTGAATTCCGCTCGCGGCGATATCGGTGCATTCAACCTGCGCAATCTCGGTACCGGCAACACGCTGGTACTGTTGAACGGGCGACGCATGGTAAACGCGGCCTCGTACCAGACCGAAGCCGTCGGCGGCAGTTTCGTGCCGGTTAATACCGTCAACTCGCAGAGCCTGCCGGTATTCGGTCTCGAGCGCGTCGAGGTGCTGCGAGACGGCGCATCGGCGATCTACGGCGCAGACGCGGTTGCCGGCGTCGTCAACTACGTGCTGAAGGACGATTTCGAAGGCTTCAATGTCCGCTTGCGTTACAGCACTTATGACCACTTGCCGCGCGATGACCAGCGCTTTTCGATCGAATGGGGCAAAAACTTCAACGGCGGTGCGACAAACCTCGCCGTCTTCGTCGATCATTACCGTCGCGATAGGGTCAATTCGCAGGACGAGGCGAAATGGGCCGACTCCGATTTCCGCCCCCTGGTTCCGGCGGGCTCGCCGTGGGAAGGCAGCACGGCTTTCCGCAACAACAGCATCAATTCAGAGTACGGCCAGTACGACATCATTGGCGGCAGCGTCCCGGGATTCACAGACAGCAGCGGAGAATTCGAGACTTATCCAGCCGGCGACTCGCGTTGCCAGTGGGACCTCGGCTACGGAACCTGCGGGGGAGTCGACGGGCAAGGCACGTTCCGGCACAACCTCAACGAGAACCGCGACCTTTACAGCAAGCTCGACCGCACCAACCTCTACGCCGTGCTGAACCACGAATTTGCCAACGGCGTCGAGGCATATACCGAGTTCTCGGCCTACATTTCGAACACGAATACGATCCGGCACGCGTCGACGAAGCTGGGTGCGGTCGCGCGCTACGAAGTGGCTGCAGACAATTTCTACAACCCGTTCGGACCGGTAGGCTCGCCGAACCGTCTGCCGGACAGCGTGGTCGGCGCTGGTGCGATTCCACCGGAGGGTTACGCGCTGCAGATCGACAACCGGCGCTGGACCGAGGTGCCCCGTATCGTCGACAACGACGGCGAGACCTACCGTTTCCTGCAGGGCTTCCGCGGCACCTGGGGTGACTGGGACTGGGATACCGCGCTGATCTGGTCGCGGGCCGAGAAAGAGGACATTACCCACAATCGAATCTCGAATACGCTGCTGCAGGAAGCGCTGAATGACACCACTGAGGCAGCACATAATCCATTCGGCGGTCGTGTTGGCACCAACATCGAACGAGCTTTGATCGATGTCAGGCGCGACAACGAAACCGAACTGAAGCTGATCGATTTGAAGCTGTCGCGCAACGACATCTACGAGTTGCCGGCAGGCCCGATCGGTTTGCTGGCCGGCATCGAGTTTCGCGAGGAATCGTTTATCGACGATCGCGATCCGAGGCTCGACGGCACTATCAATTTCGTTGATAACGACGGCAATACCTTTCCTTTCGTTTCGGACGTCATGAATTCGAGCCCGAGCTCGGATAGCAGGGGCAGCCGCGACGTGACGTCGCTGTTTACCGAGCTGCAGATCCCGGTTTTCGAGAATGTCGATGTACAGGCAGCGCTTCGCTACGAGGATTTTTCGGATATCGGTGACACGACGGTAGGCCGCCTTGCGGTCGGCTGGCGGCCCATCGAGCAGGTATTGCTGCGCGGTTCGTGGTCGGAATCTTACCGGGTGCCCAACCTGGTGACGGTGAACGAGGGCGATGTCGCCCGGTCCAACACCCGCAACGACTTTACGTGCTTCTTCGCTGACCCCGACGAGGATACGCTCGATTGCCGTTACAGCATGCAGCGCCTGGCCGCCGGCAGCCAGAACCTCGTACCGGAGGAATCGACAAATACGTCGATCGGTGTGGTCGTAAACCCGATCGACGGGCTGACGTTTACGCTGGATTTCTGGGAAATTGAAAAGGACAACACGATCGGCCTGTTTGGCGAGGAGAACCACACAGCACTCGATCTGCTGTTCCTGATCCAGGCGGGTACCAGCAACTGCGCATCGGTCTCGCGCAATCCGGCTGTCATACGCGAAGATCCGTCAACACTGAGTGCGGCGGAGCAGCAGCTTTACCTCGATGCCGGCATCTGCCCGGTGGGCGCGGTGCAACAGGTTGACGACCTGTATGCGAACCTCGACACGCGTCTCCTCCGCGGCTTCGACCTCGGTATTTACTACAACTTCGATACCGAGGTCGGCAACTTCGATATTCGTTATGTCGGCGCGTTTCTTGAAAAGTACGAGCAGAAAGCCGGCGGCGATGCCGCTCTGCTGGTGCAGGCACAGCAAAACGGGCAATTGCCAGCCGATGTACCCGTTGTCGGATTTTCGAACCTGGTACGCCAGGACGGCAACGCGGAAGAGAAGCACACGCTGCGGCTCGGCTGGCACCAGGGCCCGTTTCGTGCCGCGATCACAGGTGTCAGGTTGGGTGACTTCATCCAGACATCGTTGACGATCGACGACGGAAGTCCGGACGGGATCCAGTATGTACTGCCGTCGATGACGACATGGAATGCGTCGTTCGACTACAGCTTCAATGTAATGGAAGACATCGATAGCCGTATTCGGCTCGGCGTCAACAACTTCACGGATGAGAGGGCCCCGCTCGCCGACGACAGCTTCGGCTACTTCGCCGACATGCACCGGGACCTCGGCATGAATTACTATGTCGATCTAAGGGTGGATTTTGAATAGTTGATGTCAGTAATGGAATGAAAAAAAGGGGCTTCATGCCCCTTTTTTTCACGCATCAGGTGGCGGATGAAGGTCACAGACGGTTTTGCGATGAAGAATGTGCGAATTGCCGTATGCCTGCTGCTCGTGTTGCCGGTATTCGCCTGTGCCGATGCCAGCGTCGCTCCGGATACCGAGCCGCACAACGTGCTGTTCGTCGGCAACAGCTTCACCTACTACAACAACAGCCTGCACAATCATTACCGCGCATTGTTAAAGAGCGCGCGCCCCGCTGTCGCCAGTGAAGGCCGCGGGCGCATATTAACGATATCCGGTGGACGCCTGCCCGAGCACCGTGCCGGATTGAACTCGCTGCTTGCGTCGCAGCAATGGGACGTCGTCGTGCTGCAGGGGCACAGCCGCGGGCCGATCGACGATGCGACCGCCGACGCGTTTCGCGAAGCGGCCAGGGATTACGTCGGGATGATCCGTGACGCCGGTGCCGAACCGGTGTTCTTCATGACCTGGGCCTACACCGGCGAAACCGAAATGACGGCCAAGCTGGATGCAGAGTACACCGGCATTGGCCTGGAAACGGGTGCACGCGTCGTGCCGGTCGGGCTCGCTTTTGCGAGAGTTACCGACGAGCGACCGGACATTGCGCTGCGGATGGCGGACGCCCGCCATCCAACCTTGGCCGGCACCTACCTCGCGGCGTGCGCGTTCTATGCAGTGTTGCACCGGGCGTCGCCGAAAGGCATCGAGTACGACGCCGGGCTCGGAAAAGATGTCGCGGCCTACCTGCAGCGCGTTGCCTGGGATACCGTGCAGGCTTACCGCCAGGACTGATTCGCAGTATCAGGCAAAGGTATCGACAAACGTTCCCGACAGCCCGAGCGCCTGGTTGACGCCGGACAGTGCCTGCTGCGTCGCGCGCAACAGGTCCGGCACGAGCCCCGCGGTTCCGTCGCTGTTCGTCAGCACGTCCTTGACGGCATCGCCGCGCAGCTGCAGGTTCTGCGTCAGCGACTGGCGATCGATCGACGCGAAGTCGCCGCGTTGGCGGGCGCCCGACGACCCGTCGAATACCAGCCCGAATAGTGTAGTCGTCAGGTCCTCGCCGAGCGTAGCGCGAAGTGCCGACTCCAGCGGGCCCCGAAACTGTGATGCGTTCGCATCACGGCCGACGAAGGTCGAATCGCGAAACAGGGCGCTGAGCTCCGCGAATACGGCCGTGGCGGCATCGGCGATCGCGTAAGAACGCGCACGGGTGACGCCGCTCGACACGGCTTCCGGATCGACGCGTCCCTCGACCATGTTCAGGGCAGCGAAAAAATCGGTGCCGTTACTGTCGATAACGAGCTCAGTCGACGCGTTCGTTGCCTCAATCTTGACGCGTTGCGTGCCCGGATCGAAAGTGGCGATCACGTTCGCACCGGATGCGTTTATGCGGTCGAGCACCGTATCGAGGCTATCCGTCGATGGATCGACGGCAATCAGGTTGCCGTTGATGATGATGTCGCCCGCCTGTATCGAGGATAGCGCGGCAACGCTATCCAGCGGTTTTTCGTCGTCGGGATCGATACCCGGGATGACGGTCGCAGCGCTCAGCTTGAGAGCGTCAAGCAGGTTCGACGTATCGTTCTGCAGATCGATTGTCGGCACCGATCCGGTCGTATTCTGCGAGAAGTCGATCCCTTCGGTGCCGGCATTGAAGCTCGCCGTGACACCGGCGGCCGACTGGTTGATCCGTGAGATGACATCATTGATCGAGTCGGCGGTCGTGACATTGATCGTCGCACCGTTAACCTGGAACGAGCCGTCGACGATCGGCACGGTGCCGAACTGCAGGTTCGGATTGGAGTTCAGGAGGCCGCCAAGCGGATTGTCGGGATTGACGACCGAGCCCACGTTATCAAAAACCTGGATCGTGGCTGTATCCCGATTGATCAGGGCACCGGGCCCGAGCGTCAGGAACAACCCGTTGCCGATGTCGTACTGCTGGTTTAAGGGATCGTTGTCGCGAATGTTGATGGTTTGCAGCGGATTTCCCTGCGGGTCCTCCACCCGGATCCTCAGGTTGTCGGCCCCGTGTACGCCGGCGCGTCGCACTTCGAACGTCAACGAACCGCTGCCCTGATCGCCATTGTATTCACCGTTGATACCGAGAGCCGCCGACGAGCCGTCATTCCACAACGGGCTGAATGGCGAGAACGACGTGGGCGTCGCATTGATTTCCTCGGTCGAGGACAGCGTGGCAGCCGTCGTTGTCAGGTCGATGCCGAGCCCGGCCGCTGACAGCGCGTCTGGCAGGTCCAGCTTGAAGCGGGTGGTGATATTCGTCAGTTCGGCGAGCTCCTCGAGCCGGGCGAAGAGATTGAGGAGGCGCGTGCGCGCACGCCGGAAATCGCCGGCAGCCGGGCTCTCTATGGCCAGGTAGGGCTTCAAACCCTGCGGCGCGCGGGTGGTCGTCCCAGCACGGACGACATTGGCGAGATTGTTCAATCCCTGGATGACCGACATCCGAGTCCCTTTGCGATGCGGACGAGCATTAGAAAGGGTATCGGCCGCAAGCGGCCGGACTTTAGCGGGGCTCTACATGCGGTCGGCCGACTGGATATCCCAGTCGGTTCCGAGCTCCGACAGCGGGTCGCTGTCGCCCGCAGCGGTCGGCAGGCAGCAGATGTAGCCGGGTTGTGCGGCAAGCCCGTCGGTGGCGAAAAGGCGCGTCGTGTACATGAAAAACTCGCGACCTGCCGCAGCTGCGCGGGCCGCGAGGCTGATGGCGACCTTGATACGCTGTTGCGGTGCCGCGGCGGTCCACTGCAGCCGATCCGTATCCGGGGTTTTTTCGACGATCGCGTATGTCCCGTGAAGTCGAACAACGTCGATCGGAAGCGGTCGTTCGAGATGCTGCGCGGCCCAGACGGGTGCGGACCCGTAGTAAAAGCGAACCGCGTGTGAAGCCGGCGTGGATTCGTACAGTTCGGCCGGCAACGCCTCGACTTTCTCGATGGTTGTGCTTCCTTCGCTAATGTTGGGCATACCGCTGCTGACGACGTAGGCGGCCGGAACCATCGCGGCGCCGCAGCGCTCGAGCGCCTTGCGGCTTGCGTTGTCTTTCGTCACGAAAGCGAGAAAGTACTGGCAACCTTGCTCGCCGGCACGCAGCACGGACGCCTGCATCATGCGCGTGAAGAGACCTTTGCCGCGCGCTTCGGGCAGCGTCCAGGATCCGCTGGCAATGCCGATGTCGCGAATGCTGCCATCGGGCGCCTGCAGTTGCCGGTAATTGACGACGCTGCCGGCAACAGGCTTGCCGTTATCGCTGATGACGATGCGGTCGGGCGTGCGCCCGTTGAACGGTCGCGCGAGATACCACCGGTATAGTGTTTCGTTCCAGCCGCCGCCGAAGCAGCGGTTCAGAAAGGCCAAGGTTGCCGTCATGTCAGGCGACTCGGGATTCCACGCTTTGGTCAGCACGACGCGTACACCGTTTCCGTAATTTCGCCCATCGATGTCCACCACAGCGAGTCTGCGTAGCGGTCCTTCAGGGTCGCGAACAGCCGGTCGAGGAACTCACAGTAGGACTCGTCGAGGCCGTCGAGCATCGTGTGGCCGCCGCCGTGCTTGAACACGTGTGCCTTGATTGCAACGAGGCCGCCGACATCGATGATATCGAGTGCCCGCTGCGGGTCCGACGTTGCCTGGTAGTTCGACGTAAAGTGCAGCAGCTTGCCGGCGACGAGCCACTGTGGATGAATCAGCGAAACGCCTTTGCGGCCGCTCATGTTCGTCAGCGCATCGGGCGCGATTTCAGAGCGCAAGTCGCGCGCCGAGCTGACATAGCGGATCGGCGAAGCCGCGAGTGCCGAAACCAGGGACGAAGGCAGGTTCCATGCGGGCGGCTGGAAGCCGCCGGCATGGCGCAGCCCGGCGTCGTCAAAAATCTGCAGGCCGCGTCCAATCATTTCGGCACAGCGTGTTTCGGACTGTGTCTGGAACTCGACGGCGAAGTCGGGACCGCGATGCAGATGGTGCAGGCCGTGCATCGCAATTTCGGCCCGCGGCAATTCGTTCAGGTAACTGACGAACTGCGGGTGCCGGTCGACTCGCATTGTGTCGGGAGGGTGCCGCGTCGTCCAGTAGACGTGACGGTTAACGAACGGCACGTGTGTCAGCAGGCTGTGCCGTTTGACGAGCCCCAGCGGGCGCCAGTCCGGTGTCACGAACAGCGTCACCGTGAGCTCGGGGTGCGCATCGAGCAGCTGTTCGACGAAGCGTAGCGCGCCGTCGCCGAGATCGCCGCCGGCCTCGTAGGCGTCAGCCGACGTCGAGGGGTGTACATCGTCGATGCTCAGCAGCAACGCCCCTTTCTTGCCGGGCGGCAACCACGATGGAACGGCGCTCGTTCTGGACATGCAGCGGAGGGTACCGCATGCGGCAGCATCTTGTAGACTTGGCAACGGGGGTAACGCTATGAAAAAGAAACCCGGTGCGAATGCTGTCGTGATTGCTGGGCTGTCCTATCGGGCGATCACGATCCTGTTTTTCTGCCTGCTTGGTGCCGAGCTGTTTTTCGTCTGGGCAGACCACGTCATCAACGTCGGCAGGCTCATCGACCAGGGGCCGATCCGGCGCTTCTTCAACATCACGCGCGAGGATGCCGTCGCCTCATGGTTTGCCGTCATGCAAACCTGGATGCTCGGACTGACGGCGGGCCTGCTGTACCTGGTGTCCCGGGGCCGGCAGGACGAGCGCTGGCAGCGCGTGGGCTGGGCCATCCTGTGCCTGTTCTTTTTCTACATGGCCATGGACGACGGTGCAGAGTTCCACGAGCGCATCGGCTCGACGGTCAAGGCCCTGATACTTGGCGACAGCGCAGCAGACGGCTCGCGCGCGATCGGCATCTTTCCGAGCTACACGTGGCAGCTGGTTTTCCTGCCCATCTTCGGCGCGTTCGGACTCTTCCTGCTGTGGTTTCTGAACCGCACGCTGACAAGCAGCACGGACAAGCTGTTCGTGCTCGCTGCAATAGGTCTGCTCGTGCTTGCCGTGATTGCCGATTTCTTCGAGGGCATCGACAACCCGAGAAATCCGCTGGACGTTTACACGTCGCTGGCCGGCGACTGGGATGTCTCCCGTCGCGCCTTTGTGCATTACTCAAAAGCCGTCGAGGAGTTCTTCGAGATGCTGTCGATGAGCGTGCTGTGGGTCGTGTTGTTGCGGCATCTCGTCAGTACGGCGCCGGTCATCGAGATTCGCAGCGGCAAGCGCCGCTAGCCCGGCTGCGATTCGCACACCAAAAAACGGCGGGCAACACCCGCCGTTTTGATTTGTCAGCCCGTGGAACTATTCTTCGGCTGCTGCCCTGCGGCGATTGGTAGCGAGATAGACCCGCGACGAATCGCATTCGAGTTTGCCACCAAACAGCTCACCGGCTTTCTGCCAGCCCGCTTCGGCATACTGGTCCCAGTCTTTCCCCTGCTCTTCGAGCGTCCGGTAGCCCGCGATCCACTTGAAGTCGAAGTCTTCATCGCCGCCGCCATAGGCCGGGAACATGATCCACATTCCGGCGGTAGAGCCGTGTTCGCCGCGGTACTTCGCCCACTCCTCGATCGCCGGCGCGATGTCGTCGCCGAAATCCATGCCGTCGGCCATGTTGCAGTCGGAGAACGAAATGACGACGTTGTCGGGCGGGTTCTCGCGTTCCGGCGGCGCTTTAACCATCAGCGATGCAAAGTTGACGTGCGTATTGCACGGAATGACGCTGTCGAACTCCGCCTGAACCTTGCCGCCCGTGGCCAGCCATTTGTCCTGGCTCATGCCCATGCTGGCGGCCTTCGGCGCGTGGCCGAGCCACAGCACGTCGAAATCCTGTTCCGGGCTTGCGTAATAGGGCACGAGTGTCCACGCGGTGTAGTCATTCATGCCAACGCCATCGGCCCACTTGTTGAAGTTCGCGACGACCTTGTCCAGGTCGTTTGCGCCTTTACCTTCCGCGTAATCGCACGCGAATAGCTCTACTGGCTGCGCGACCATCGACGCGTGGCTGTCCGCCATGGCGGGCGACATTGAGAAGCCGATCGTCAGCAGTGCCGCTACGATCGTCGTAAGTATGCGTTTCATAAAATCCCCTTGTCGTTATTGTGCGATTGCCGGAAAAGCGCAATCGATACAACAGTATAGTCGAGGCTTTGTCGATTGCCCGGCAGGCTAGTCGCTGGAATTTTCCAGTTTGGGCGATCTCGTCAGCTTTTCGAATAGCTGTTAGAGTGAATCGCATGCACTTTGGTGAGAAAAAGTACTCTGCCGGCGACTTCTACGATGAATTGATCGCTGCGGATGGTTCGGCACGCCCGCATGCACGGCAGCTGGCCGAGTATTTCAGCGAAATGCCGGCTGCGGAACTGCTCGAGCGGCAGCGCGCCGTCGACAGCACGATTGTCGACATGGGCATCAGTTTCACGATCTACTCCGAAGGCGACAACATCGACCGCGCCTGGCCGCTCGACATCATCCCCCGGGCGATGCCGGGCTCCGAGTGGGACCGGGTCGAGGAGGGCCTGAAGCAGCGGGTCATGGCGCTGAACCTGTTCATCGACGACCTCTATAACGATCGTCGCATATTGAAGGACAAGGTCGTCCCGGCGGAGCTGATCGACAGCTCGAAGAATTACCTCGAGCCCTGCAGGGGCGTCAGCCCGCGACACGGCGTCTGGGCGCACATCTGCGGCTCCGACCTGGTGCGCGACGGCGACGGCACGATCTATGTTCTCGAGGACAATTTGCGCGTGCCGTCGGGCGTGTCGTACATGCTCGAGAACCGCAACGTCATCAAGCGCGTGTTTCCCGGCGTGTTCCGCAACCATCGCGTGCGGCCGGTCAGCGAGTACCCGTCGCAGCTGAGCGCGATGCTGCAGTCGATCGCGCCAGAGGAGATCGGCGGCAAGCCCGAGGTCGTCGTGCTGACGCCGGGCATCTTCAATTCGGCGTACTTCGAGCACAGTTACCTGGCACGGACGATGGGCGTCGAACTGGTCGAGGGCAGCGACCTGCAGGTCGAAGACGACGACTGCGTCTACATGCGCACGATCGACGGGCTGAAGCGGGTCGACACGATTTACCGGCGCATCGACGACACGTTTATCGATCCCGAAGCGTTCAGGCCGGATTCGATGCTTGGCATACCCGGCATCATGCGCGCATGGCGCGCCGGCAACGTTGCGCTCGCGAATGCGCCGGGTTCCGGCGTTGCGGACGACAAGGTCATTTATTCTTACGTCCCGGACATCATCAAGTATTACATGGGCGAGGAGCCGATCATTCCGAACGTGCCGACCTGGCGATGCTCGGACAAAAAACAGCTCGATCACGTGCTCGCCAACATCGGCGATCTCGTCGTCAAGCCGGCGAACGAATCGGGTGGCTACGGCATGCTCGTCGGGCCGCATTCCAGCAAAAAGGACCACGAAACGTTTCGCGAACTGTTGAAAGCGGACCCGCGCAATTATATTGCGCAGCCGACGCTGAGCCTGTCGACGGCGCCGACGCTGTGCGACGGGTCGCTGGAGCCGCGGCACCTCGATCTGCGGCCGTTCATCCTGCAGGGCAACAAGATCGCGGTGACGGCTGGCGGACTGACGCGCGTCGCGATGCGCAAGGGCTCACTGGTCGTCAACTCGTCACAGGGCGGCGGCAGCAAGGACACGTGGATCGTCGAGGACGATAGCTGATGCTGTCGCGTGCCGCAGAACGGGTCTACTGGGCCGGCCGCTACCTCGAACGCGCGGAGAACACGGCGCGAATCGTGCAACAGTATTCGCAATTGCTGCTGGATCTGCCGGACGAGGTCGAGGTGGGCTGGCACGAGCTGATCCAGATCTTCGGTGCCCGCGGCGCGTTCAGTGACAAGAAACACGACGACGAGGAGCGCGTGATTCTCGAGTTCCTGCTGTCCGATCCCGACAACGGCAGTTCACTGAACTTCTGCATCCGCATGGCGCGCGACAACATCCGCAACCTGCGCGACCTGCTGCCGCAGGAAAGCTGGGAGAGCGTCAACGAGCTGCATCAGTACGCGCGCCGCAAGCTGCAGGGGACGACCGAAGGCGTCAATCGCTTCGAGGTGCTGTCGGACTGCATCGGCCGCTGCCAGCAGATCAACGGCATCCTCGCCGGCACGATGAGCCACGAGAACCCGTACTTCTTCCTGACGCTCGGCCAGAGCATCGAGCGCGCCGACATGACGAGCCGCATCATCGACGTCGCAGCGGCCTACCTGCAGCAGAACGAGCGTATCGTGCTGCGCTACGGGTCGACGCTGTGGACGAACGTACTGAAGTCGGTCAGCGGCTTCCAGATGTACCGCCAGTACTGCCAGCCCGCGGTCGAAGGTGCGGCGGTCATCGATTTCCTGCTGAACGACTCGACGTTTCCGCGAGCCGTGCGCGCAAGCATCCTGCACGCGCGCGACACAGCAGCATCGTTGCCGCGTTGCGATCACTTGATACATTCGCTCGACAAGGCAAGCCATTCACTGCCGTCGCCGCTGCCTGACGACCTCGACGGCGCGATGGTGACGGAGTTGATGGATACGTTGCAGAAGCGGCTTGCGAACGCCCACGCTGCCGTTGTCGAAACCTGGTTTCTTCCGGAAGACTGATGATGCCGGCAGCCTGATGACAACGATGCAGTGCCGCTGCGGTCAGCGGGTGTATTTCAACAATCATGACTGCGTCAATTGCGGACGCATGCTCGTGTTCGACAGCAACACGCTGTCGATGCAGTCCGAGGACGCGCCCGGCAGCGGCCTGCCGGTGTGCGCGAATCGAGCAACGGCGGTGCGCTGCAACTGGGCGCCGGCGGCGGGCAATCAACAGGGATTTTGCCGCTCGTGTGCAATGAGCAAGACGATACCGACGCTCAACAAGCCGGAAAACTTCGATCGCTGGCGCAAGCTCGAAGGCGCCAAGCGGCGCCTGATTTTCGACCTGCTGCGCCTCGGCCTGCCGGTCGACGAGAATCGCCTGCAGTTTCACTTCAAGGAAGATCGGCGAACGAACGCCAATGTCAGCGAGTTTCACGTA
>JBFIQH010000006.1:0-39833 GCA_041609735.1 Woeseiaceae bacterium
GAGCTGCATCTGGATAAAATCGCCCGGTACTTCGGGAAAGAGGACGAATCGAACGACGCCGCTGCTCATCAGGCCAAACACGATGATCAACACGGCGATAAAGGACGCAACGGTGACCCCGCGGTTGTCGAGCGTCTTCTCGAGCGCTGGCCGGTAGTGCTCATGGATCAGCTTGTGCAGCCCGTGCTGGACCCGGCGTTGAATCTTCTGGAAGAAGCGCGGAATGCGTTCGAATCGCCCGATGCTGCGTTGCGGGTTGAACAGGTCGTCTTCATCAACGGGCTTAATGTTCGCATGCACCAGGTGTGCCGGCAGAATAAGCTTGGACTCGATGAGCGAGAACATCAGGCACAGCACGACGACCATCGACAGCGCTTCAAAAAACGGTCCGACAATGCCGCCGACGAACAACATCGGGGCGAATGCCGCCATGGTCGTCAGCACGCCAAAGGTTGCCGGAAGCGCTACTTTTTTTGCGCCTTTGATGACGTTGTCGATCGTGTGGCCGTCCGCCCGTATTTTCGTGTAGATACTTTCGCCGATGATGATAGCGTCGTCGACGACGATCCCCAGCACGACAATAAAACCGAACAGGCTGATCATGTTCATCGTCACCGGCCACGGCGTAAACGGCATCAGGAAAAAGGCACCGAGAAACGTAATGGGAATACCGATAATGACCCAGCCGGCGACCTTCATCCGCAGGAACAACGACAAGACGATGAACACGAGCAGTGCGCCCTGCCACATGTTTTTCGTCATCGTGCTGAGCCGGCCCTCGAGGTAGTGTGACCGGTCGACCCATACGTCGAGTTCCACGCCATCCGGCAGAGCCGCACGGCGTTCTTCGACATAGGCCTTGACGGCCGCCGCGGTTTTCAATTCGTTCTGCTGGCCGCTGGCCAGCACGTTCAGCGTTGCCGTCGGTTGACCGTCGAATCGCCCGAAGTTATCCGATTCCGCGAAACCGTCTTTGATATTGGCGATGTCACCGAGCGTCAGCCGCGTGCCGTCGGGAAACGTGCGCAACACCAGGTCCGCATATTCCAGCCCGGTATAGACCTGGCCCTCGGTGCGCAACAAGATATCACCACCGCTGGTGTTGATCGTGCCGCCGGGCAGATCAACGGATGATGCCTTGATGGCCTCGGAAATCTCGGACATCGTCAAGCCGTATTTACGCAGCACATGTTCGGAAACTTCGATACTGATTTCGAATGGTCGATTGCCGTAAAAATCTACCTTGCTGATTTCCGGCATCGACAGCAGGTCATCGCGAATCTCCTGCGCCAGCAGCTTGCGCGAAATGTCGTCGATGGAGCCGTGGATCGCGACAAAGATGACCGGCGTATCCGGCTCAATCTTGTAGATGACCGGTTTTTCGGTCAGCGCCGGAAATGTCGAAATTGCGTCGACGCGGGTCTTTACTTCCGTCAGGACCTCATTGATATCGGCGTCGCGTGACACCTCGATCGTAACGCTGCCGAGCCCTTCATTCGCACGGGAATTCATCTCGACGATTCCCTGGATATCCTGGACGGCTTCCTCGACCTTGATGACGACGCCCTCCTCCACCTCCTGTGGCGCGGCGCCGAGGTACGGGACCTGCACCTGGATCCAGTTGAGTTCGAAGTCCGGCGTGGTCTGTTTGCGAATCGTAAATACAGAAATCAGCCCGGCAATGATTATGAATAACATCAGCAGGTTTGCTGCGACGTGATTGGACGCAAACCACGCGATCAGTCCTTTCTCGCTCGTTGGCTGACGAAACAGCATGATCAGTCGGCCTCGCTGTCGCCGGCGATGACGACGGCTGCATCAGCGCCACCGCTGCGAGACGAATCCGCCGTGCGGACCGACATGCCGTCGGTCGGGGCTTCGATGGCCGTCGTCGTAATGCGTTCGCCCGGCTCAACACCACCCGTCACATAAACGAAGGTCTGGTCGGAATAAGCGATGTCGACGGCGCGGATGTCGATCTTGTCGTCGTCGGTGACAACGAGCACCTGGTCGGAGCCGCGTAGCGCGGTGCGCGGAATTCGAATTGCGGCAACACTGTCGATGCCGACGATTTCCGCTGCGACGAATGTTCCTACCGGCAACGGCGTGCCGTCGCTGTGCAATCGATACGGATCCCGCACTTCGGCAACGGCATAGGTAACACGGCTGCGCTCGTCCACGACGCCTTCGGAACGTACGATCTGCGCGCCCCAGGACTCCTCTCGGCCTTTTCGTGTAGCCGTCAAGCGGACCATCGGTCCAGCGGCAGACCCGGAGCCCGACACGTCGGCCGCGCCTGGCAAATCGACGAACGCGAGGTCCTGATCCGTCAGCGGCAATCGCACTTCGGCGAGGTCCGTTGCAAACGCCACGCCCAGCCGCGTCCCCGGATTTACGTACTGCCCGAGGTCGGCTTCCTTCGCAATCACCATTCCTTCGTACGGCAATCGAATAAAGGTACGTTCGAGATTGCGCTTCGCGCTGTCGAATTCAGCTTTGGCGGCCGCCAGTGCTGCAGCGGCCGATGCGTATTCCGATTCCGCGCGGTAGCCCTGGCTGCGAAGCTTCTTCGCGCCGTCAAACTCGATCTGACGCTGTTTGACCAGCGCTTCCGTGCGACTGACGGCAACCCGATAATCACTCGGGTCGATACGCAGCAGTACTTCGTTAGCGGCGAACACACCGCCGGCGACAAACTTGGGCGACATGTCGACGATCGTGCCGGAGACCTCGGCGCTGAGAGTAGTCTCGGTTTTCGGCCGGATGGTACCCTGGCTCCGCACCCGGAACTGCTCGGTCGACAGCTCCAGCCGGTAAACGTCGACGAGCAGGTCGAGCTTCCGGTTTTCACGCTTTTCCGGCTCCGGCGCGAACTGCGACATTGCAACGGCCAAAGCGACGGCAACGATCAGGATGCCCGGAATGACAACGAACTTTCGGGTGGCGGGTTTCATGAAATTTAAGGGTCAGGTATCGACGTGGGCGCCTATTGTGAAGTTTTTTCGCCGGGAAATCAGCCCGATTGTCACTGGCTGCCGACGCGGGGACCCGCTGTATCGATGACGTCGTTGACCAGCGACTCTATTTTCCGCAGCGATGCGGCGAGTTCCGGTAATTCCTTGAAATCGATTTTCAGGGTCTTGCCGTTGCCGTGATCGCGTATCGCCACCCGAACGCCGAGTTCGTCGGCAAACTGCTTCTGCAGCCAGCGTGTCTGCAGGTCGACCGGCCTCGCAGCAGTCGGCGTCTTTTCAGCTGCAGTCGACCTCTCCCGCGCCACCAGTTCTTCGGCGTCACGGACGCTGAGCTGTCGCGTTGCGATCGACTTTGCGAGACGCGCCTGCGCGTCTTCATCTAGCGTTAACAATGCGCGTGCATGCCCCATGTCGAGTTCGCCGCGATCCAGGAACTCGCGCACGCTGCTCTCGAGATCGAGCAGGCGCAGATAATTACTTACCGCCGATCGGGATCGTCCGACGGCCTCGGCCGCCTGTTTGTGCGTCAACCCGAAATCCGTGGTTAGCGTCTTCAATGAATGCGCAATCTCGATCGCCGTTAGATCCTCTCGCTGCAGGTTCTCGATCAGCGCGACAGCAAGCGCTTCCTGGTCGTCCAGCGACCGCAACACGACCGGTACCGTCTTGAGTCCGGCCAGCCGCGCCGCGCGCCAGCGACGCTCGCCAGCAACGATTTCGTGCATGACGTCACCGTGCTTGCCGGCCAGTTTTCGCACCAGCAATGGCTGCAGGACACCCTGATGCAGAATTGACTGTACGAGTTCGGCAAGCGTCTCGTCGTCGATACGTTTTCGCGGCTGAAATCTGCCCGGCGTAAGCTGTCCCACGGGCAGTTGCGTGATCGACTGTGTTGCCGGATCCGAGCCGGTGTCGCGGCCGCCGAGCAGAGCGTCGAGCCCCCTCCCCAAGCGTTTTTGTGCGCCCATTGTGTTGCCGTCGATAGCTATTCGAAGGCGGAATGATCGCACAAAATTGCGGCGCTCGGCCGCAAAGACCGCTGTCATGTCAATGGCCGTTACCGGCTAGCGGCGTCTAACGCAGATTTTTGCGCGGATCGAAGTTATCTAGCCGCTCCAGCGACTCGTAATGTGTCCGCGCGCCCGCGCTCATTTCACGCGGCAGCACAATCTGCAGGTGCACGTACTGGTCGCCGGGCGGTTTCCCCGGGAAGCCGCGGCCTTTCAATCGCAGCGTCTTGCCGCTGCTTGATCCCGCCGGGATCTTGAGATCGACCTCGCCGCCGAGTGTCGGCACATTGACCGTTCGTCCCAGCGCCGCCTCCCACGGTGCGACGGGCACATCGACGTGGATGTCCCTGCCCTCGAGCCTGAAATACCGATGCGGCAGAATTTCTACGTCGAGATAGAGGTCTCCGCGTGCCGCGCCGCGGCCCGTGCCTAAGGATCCCTGGTCCGCAAGCCGGATTTTCTGGCCGGGGGTGACGCCTTTTGGTATGCGGACATTCAGCTTGCGCGTCGTGGTCGCGTTCGGTCCACCGCCGTCGCTCGACGGCAAGTCGAGCGTGACCTGCCGGGTCCCGCCGTTGTAGGCCTCCTCGAGCGTCAGCTGAATGCTTGCCCGCAGATTTTCCCCATCTCGCCGGTGCGCCGAGAATCCTCGCTGGTATCCGCGACGGCCGCTGCTGCCGCGACCGAATATCTGGTCGAAGATATCGCCGAAGGGTTCGGCGCCGTCGAATGACATGCCGCCGAATGGCGACTGGTACTCCCACGCGGGACCGTGTCCGACCTCGGGACCGGTCTTCCAGTCATGGCCGAACTGGTCGTAGGCTGCGCGCTTTTCCGAATTGCGCAGGACATCGTATGCCTCTTTCATTTCTTTAAAGCGCTGCGCCGCGTCTGGTTCCTTGCTGACGTCCGGATGGTACTTGCGCGCAAGCCGGCGGTAGGCCTTCTTGATGTCCGCCTCACTGGCCTTTCGGCTGACCCCGAGTATGTCGTAATAATCTTTCACGGGCCCACGCCGCTCCGTCGTCGTCATTGGATCACCAGGAACAAGCGGGCATTGCCGCGCAGGATGTTCAGGGCAACGGCACCATCGGTACCTTGCAATGCCTGCGACAACGCGTCCACGGACTGCACCGGTCGGCGGTTGACGGCGAGTATGATGTCTCCCTCACGGAGGCCGTTGCGCCATGCCGGGCTGCCCTGGTCGATTCGCGCGACGACGACGCCCTGCACCTCGCCAAACAGCGAGTCGGAACGCCCGAGGTTTCGGAACTCGGCTCCGCGCAATTTCGGGATCGACTGTCCTCCAGCCAGTGTCGTGGCCTGCAGCATTCCGATCTCGGTGTCGATCGTCATCGTCCGGCCGTCACGCAGCAGCGTGACTTCGACTTTTTTACCGACGCGGGTCAATCCGATGAGGTTGCGGAGGCTCGACGATCCAGTGACCGGCTGGCCATCGACAGCGATGATGACGTCGCCCGCCCGAATGCCGGCCTGCTCCGCCGCCGAATTCTCCTCAACCTGCGTCACCACGGCACCGGTGGCCGTGTCCAGGTCGAGCGCCGTTGCGAGGTCCGGAGTGACGTCCTGAATCGTAATGCCGAGGCGTCCACGCTTGACCTCGCCGAATTCCAGCAATTGATCCATGACGGCTTTCGCCATGTGTGCCGGCACGGCAAACCCGATGCCGACATTGCCACCGGACGGAGCGATGATCGCCGTATTGATGCCGACTAGCCGGCCGTCGAGGTCGATCAGCGCGCCACCCGAGTTGCCCGGATTGATCGATGCATCTGTCTGGATAAAGTCCTCGTAGCCCTCGACGTTTATGCCGCTGCGCCCCAATGCGCTGACGATGCCTGACGTAACCGTTTGGCCGAGGCCGAACGGGTTGCCGATCGCGACCACGAAGTCGCCAACCTCCAGCGACGTCGAGTCACCGAATTCGATGCCCACGAGCTTGTCCGCATCGATTTTTAAAAGTGCTATGTCGGTGCCCGCGTCACTGCCGACCAGTTCGGCATTGATACGACGACGATCCTGCAGCGTAACGGCGATTTCTTCGGCATTTTCGACGACATGATGGTTCGTCAGGACATAGCCCTTGCGTGCATCGACAATAACGCCGGAGCCGACGCTCTGCCGTGGCACGACCGGGCCCTGGTCAGGAAGATTGAAGAAGCGCCGGAAAAACGGATCGTCGTACAGCGGATTTCGCTGCATGCTCGCGCGCCCGGTCACCGAAATATTGACGACCGCGGGTGTCACCTCTTTCAGCAGCGGCGCCAGCGTCGGCCGGTCCGGATTTGTCAGCTGCAGCGGGAAATGGGCCAGCGCGCCCAGCGGCAGCGTGATCAACAACGAGAGCGCCAGAACCCCGAGCCATTTCGGGTGCGCGCATCGAAACTGCATCCACATACTCGATCTCCTGTCTGGAGGTAATGCCGCAGTGGACGGTCCCGGCCGATCCCGCGGCAGGCAACTTCCGTAATTGACGCTTGCATGGGATCGCGGCGAATTTTTTCAAGGGTCTCTTGAAAAGCGCGACAGGCGCCCCCAGTCATCGCGGCAGGACCCGAGGCGACTCGGGCCCGTGTCTGACCAGCAAAGAATTTTTGGAGGTGAGAAAGATGGCAATGGTTCGATACAACCCGTGGGGTGTTGGCGAATTGCAGAACGAGATCAACCGCCTCTTCAGCAATTGGGGCGACTCCGAAAGTAGCGCGGCCACGGCCGGCTGGATGCCGAATGTCGACATTCATGAGTTCGACACACGATTCCAGCTTTTCGTGGACCTGCCCGGCGTTGACCCGAAAGCAGTCGACATTACGCTCGACAATGGAGTGCTGACGATCAGCGGTGAACGTGAGATGGCCAAGGCGCCGGAAGGCGAACAAATGGTGACGCGCCGCAGCGAGCGCGGCCATGGACACTTCCATCGCCGGTTCATCCTGCCCGATACGGTCGATGCCGAACGCGTGAAGGCAACGGACCGCAACGGCGTGCTCGAAATCTCGATCCCGAAGCAGGCCAAGGCTCAGCCACGACGCATCAAGGTCGCGGCCTGATCACACCACGTGCACGCGGGCGCGTTTGCGCCCGTCGACGGCGGGGGCCAGCAATGGCCCCCTGCCCGCTCCTGTGATTTGTGTTTGACGATTCAGTGCCTGAACGCTGACGACGCTCAGGTTATCGATACTTCGATTCGATATTCGCCGACCTTGATGACGTCACCGATCATCAGCGACTGGTCGCCCGAAAACCTCAGCCCGTTAACGAACGTTCCGTTGGTGCTGCCGAGGTCCGTGATCGAAATCCCGGCGTCTTTTTTGACGATCAACGCGTGTCGCCGACTGACGTGCTTGTCGGACAGATGGATGTCTGCGAATTCCGCCCTGCCGACGAGGTAACGGCCCTTGCGCAAGCGGACATCCTTAACCGGCTTGTCCCGCAGGCTGATACTCAGTACTTCGCGAAAGCTCGACTCCGGCCCGATGTCCGGAATGTCTTGCCTGTCCGGCACCTCGACTTTCGCCTGGACCGCCGGTTTCTGCCACAACAGTTTCGCCGCGTCGATAACGAGTTGGTCCGTTACCGGGCCCGATTCCTGCTGGCCGGCGATTTGCAGGCACTTGAACGCGAGCGTCCCGACGAGGTCCGGGACGCCGCCGCTTAACTCGTGAATGCGATTGATCGCCGCAAATTCGAATAAATCGCTGATATCCGCTTTTTTACTGACCGCCACTCGCTGTCGCAGAAAGTCAGTCGTTTCCGCCGACGTAAATGGAGCCAGCACAATGGGGGCGCCGGCGAGGCGCCGGATCGACTGCAGCGGCTCATCGCTCATCATGCCCTTGAGTTGCGCCTGGCCGGAAAGAATGACCATCATCCGGTAATGCCCACGCGCCTCCAGTTCCACCATGGTCTTGACATGCTCGAGCAGCCACCGGGCCTGCAGGTGTGCCTGCTCGATACACAGTACCGTTGGCCGGCGATGCTTGCGCTGGAAATTGAGATACATTTCCAGGATCTTGTCGAGGTCTGACAGGCTCAGGTCTTTCGGCTCGAATCCCAGCGCTCTGGTGATCTCGCGCATGCCGGACACAGCATCGTCGTAGGGCCTGGTCAGGCGAATGATGGTAGCGTCGTCGCCGAGGCTGGCAAGAAATGCGCTAACGACATGGTTTGCCTCAAACTTGCCTTCGGCGACAAGCAGCGTCAGCGGCTGTGGTTGATCGAACGCCCGATGCAATGCATTGAGGGCCGCTCGATGTCGTTCGGTAACGAGGCCGAGTGCGGGCACGGTATGGCCCCAATGCTCGGACGAGGAATGCGCGTGCGTTTGATGACCCATGATCCCCACTCTGGCAGGCCTTTTCGTCAAGGCTCTTGGTTGAATATTCAGTCTTGTTCGTTGTTTCGAAGCAGTGTATGCCAGATTGTGTGTTATGTGAAGTTCATTGTTAGGAGCAGGCTTTAACTTACTGATTGGTAAATACTTATTGTGGCTAATAGAGCCACCCGAATACGCCGCCGGTCAGCAGTCCGTACAACAGAGCGTCCAACAGGTTTTTCGCCAGCAGCGACCACGGCCTGCCGAACCAGATACTCTCCTGAAAATAGGCAACGCCGTAGGCGATAAACGCTGTCGTACCCGTCAGCCGAAAGACCTCCAGGTACGGCGCTGCGGGATCGAGCAAACGGGACAGCAGGTATGCGCAGATGACACCGACAAGTAGGTTGAACAGGAACGAGAGGCCGAGTTTTGGCACCATGTTCGGTGCGCCATTCGGCACGATGGTAATGAAGGCGTTGGGCCCCTGCTCGTAGCGCTGCTTGACCGAATCCTTTTTGAACTCCGCCGAATCTGCGACATGCGGCAGCACGTATGCGCCGGGAGTCGAGCCCTTCATTGCGGCGCTCGTCGCGTCCTCGTCGTTAAGCTTTCCGTAATCCTTCTTGTGCCACGGCAACACGGTCCAGATCAGCGCACTCATGACGAATACGACGACGGCAGATACGAGCACGGGTAACCACAGATCGAGAATTCCCATAGCGACTCCCTAAGTCATGTCGTTGTTCTTGTTATAGTTCCGCATCACGATCGCAACTCGGACATCCAGAGGATAGTCGATTCTTGGCAACCTCGCTCGGAACGTTTGCCCGGCACTTGCCGTTAGCAGCCGGCCTGCTGCCGCTATTCGCCGCGACCGGCGCGCACTGGCTCGGGGTCGACGCTGGCCATCTTCCGGCCTGCTTTCCCTACCTGGAAGGCTGCACGTCGATTAGCGCCACCGGGCGACATCCGCCCGGAAGTTTCCTGTTCAAGGCGGTACAGATGCCGTTCGCGATCGTGCTGGTGCTGGTCTGGATACTGGCGCTGGACTGGCTGCATACGTTTCCGCGTCAACCGTCGACGCTACGTGCACGACTGATCCTCGTCTTCGGACTGTCAGGTGCCGCGGCCCTGCTCGTTTACACGAGTTTTCTCGGCACCTCCGAGCCCTTTTACGAATTCATGCGCCGGTTCGGCATCTACCTGTACTTTGCCGGCACGGTCTTCGCGCAACTCCTTGTGAGTGTCGGCCTTCGCATTGGATCGCTGGGGAGCTGGATGCGACGCGTGGCAATGCTGCCGTTCCTGCTCGGCCTCTTGAATCTCGTGTTAAAGAACGTGCTCGTCGATCCGGATGCCATGGAGAATCGTATCGAGTGGATCGCCGCACTCGGCATGCAGGCGTGGTTCGTGTTGCTGTATGTCGCATTTCGGCGCAGCGCGCTGGACGTCACTGTTACCACGGGTTCAAACAGGGCTTCTCGATGAGCACTCGCGCGTCGGTCAACGAGCGCAGTAACTCAATCAGGTCTTCGCGTTCAGGGTCGATAATCTAGCCCGGGTCGGGAACCCGGTCTCAGGTAGCGGCTTTCGGTACCTTGCGCGAGGCGCTGGTCTTGGACGACGCGTGATCTTCTCCGTCGGGCGTTTCCGAATAATCGAGGACACCGGTCGCAAGCAGGTCAGTTGACGCCTGCGCAACCGACAATTCGGTCTCGACTTCGCGCAGCTTGACCTCGGATTTGACGTTTTCGGCTGCCCGATCGGACAGTTCGTGACGCAGCTCGCGCGTCTTGATGACGGATTCTTTCAGGTCGCGCTTCAGTTCGTCCATGCGCTCCTGCTGGTGTGAAATGACGTTATCGCGCTTCGCTATGCTGTCGCGGACCTCATCGAATTCCTCTTCCAGCGCCTTCAATTTCTGCGACGCCTGGCTGGCATTGGCATTGGCAACGCGCAGGTCAGCTTCGAGAGATCGAATGCGGTCATCGCGCGGATCACGCTTGGTCGCGCTCCGTCCTGACCCGAGCCGCGCGCTGATCGATGCGAGAATCCACCCGAGCAGAAACGCGCCGACCGTCATCAGGATCAGGTTCTGTGGAATGTCCTCGATCATCCGCTAAGTATTATGTGTATGGCCCGCGCCTGACAGGACCGGGTTCTCAATAATAAGACCGTTTATTCTTGCCCGATGCCGCGCCGAACGCCTCCGTTCGCCAGCAAGAATACCCACCAATCTCAGTGGAAACAACAGCTTACTTTACCGTCGACAGTTAACGGGCCCGCCGGCCATCGATGTAACGCCGGACCGAATCGGTGAAATCGGTGAACAGGCCGTCCACCTGCAGCACATCGAAGGCGAAGCC
The DNA here is from genome assembly GCA_041609735.1 of Woeseiaceae bacterium. Lineage (GTDB taxonomy): Bacteria > Pseudomonadota > Gammaproteobacteria > Steroidobacterales > Woeseiaceae > UBA1847. The sequence goes on from JBFIQH010000006.1 coordinate 10,688, forward strand.
GAGCATCGCGTCAAAACTGGTAAACCCGTGCGCGAGACTGTCCGATCGAAACGTATAAGGGTGGATGACAAGACCCGCTTCACGCGCCATTTCGACGACACCGTTGGAGATTGGCCGGCCCCTCTCGACCCTGTACAGCTGCTCGAAAAACGGCCCAATGCCGTCGGCAAAGTGCGATACCGACGCGAGGCCGTCGGACGTCAGAAGCGCAGAAAAATCGGTTGGAGACTCGCGCCACGCGTTTTCGCCAATCAGTTGAATCAGCGGCAGCTCACTACCCAGGTCGCGCCGCAAGCGTTCGGTTTCCTCTGCGTCGAAGCACTGTACGTAGGCATTGGCGCGCGCTCCCCGGTATCCGAAACGAGCCAGCTCTTCGAGCAGCAGCGGCGCGATATCGATGCCCTCATCCCGATGCCAGGCCGGCCGCTTGATCTCCGGATAAATCCCGACATCGCGGCCGGTCGCCTTATTCAGCGACTCGAGCAGTTCGAGCTCGTCACGCAAGGTGTGCAGGCGGAAGCTGCCGGTCCGCGGCGGAAAGCGATTCGGGTAAACGGCCGATCCATCAGCATTCATGCGTTCCCAGGCAGTCAGCTGCCGGATCTCCGCGAGATCGAAGTCCCGTGCATAGTAACGGCCGTCGTCGCGGGCGCGGCGCGGGAAGAGCTCCGCGACGTTGCTGATCCGGTCGAGATAAATATCGTGCAATACCAGCAACGCACCGTCGCCGCTGGCGACGATATCCTGCTCGAGGTAATCGGCGCCCATGGCGAACGCCAGCGTCTTGGCCGGCAGCGTGTGCTCGGGCAGGTATCCCGACGCACCGCGATGCGCAATGACCACAGGCTTTTTTCCAGAAATTACTCGAGAAGATCTTTGCAACTAACTAATCTTCTTTAATATTTCCGTCTTCATCAAACCCCGGAAAGTCGACGACCTCCCAGCGAGCCGTGTCCTCGAGTCGCGCCTGACGCTTGATGGCATCGACCATTTCACGCGCGTTCCATTCCACATGCTCGTTCGCGCGCTCGATGAGCTCCGCAGGCGTCTCAGCCACATGCCCGAACGGCCGGATGACGATCATCGGTTTGCCGTTGGCGTCGGCGACATCCATCACGTACCGGAACAAGTCCGGCTGGGCATCGAACAGCGCGGGCAGCAGAAATACGCACTCCGATGCCTTGATCTGCTGTACCAGCGCATCCTTGACCTCCTCCATGCCGCCGCCTGGCGGCTGGTCCGGCTGGCTGACGTTGACGTAGTAGAATCGGTCGACGCATTCGAGAAATTCGAAAATGCGCAGGTAGTCGTCCGTCTCGTTGAATGCATGCGTGACGAAGACCCTTATGGGATTGTTTTCGGACACAGTCCCTTCCCTCTGGTTGCTCTTGAAGTGCTGTCAGATAGCGATTCTAACAATTTAAGACGACAATACGCCCGATGCGACTCCTCTTGTACAACATTCGCTACGCCGTCGGCGGTGGCGCCAGCATGCATATGCCGCTCCCCGGGGCGGGATACGTGCTCGGCAACCAGAACGTGCTGCCCGAGATCTCGCGCTTCATCAAATCCGTGGACCCGGACATCGTCGGGCTCATTGAGGTGGACACAGGGTCAATTCGGAGCCGCATGGTCAACCAGGCCGAGGCGATCGCTGCCGACCTCGGGATGAATACGTCCTACGAAACCAAGTACGGCGAGAAGTCACTGAACCAGATCCTGCCGATCGTCCGCAAGCAGGGAAACGCCTTTATGGCAGCGCAGCGCGTGCACGGCGAGAAGTTTCACTACTTCGACACGGGCATCAAGCGCTTGATCATCGAACTCGAGATGAGCGAGGTCGCCGTTTTCCTCGTGCACCTGTCGCTCAAATACCGGCACAGGCATTTGCAGCTGCGCCGCCTTTATGACCTTATCGACGCCACCAAAAAACCGGTCATCGTCGCCGGCGATTTCAATACCTTCTGGGGCGAGAACGAAATTTACCTGTTTATGAAAGCGGCCGGTCTGCGTTCCGCAAACGTCGACAGCCTGCCGACCTATCCGAGCCGCTCCCCGCGCAAGGAACTCGATTTCATTCTTTACCAGGATGGTATCGACGTTACGGATTTTCGCATTCCCGACGTGCGGCATTCGGATCACCTGCCGCTGGTCTGCGATTTTGATATTTTATGACCGCCCGAAACCACTGAAGGACACCGATGACCGACCGACACTGGACCGTTGAGCGCGACGACAACAATATTGCCTGGCTGAAAATCGACAAGGCTGACGGCGGGGCCAATGTCCTGTCGGGGCCTGTACTGACAGAACTGAACGATATGCTCGGCGGTCTGGAAGCAGATCCGCCCAACGGCATCGTCGTCTACTCCGGCAAGAGCAACGGCTTCGTTATGGGCGCGGATATCAATGAATTCACGCGCATCGAGAACGCCGACCAGGCGTATGAACTGATTCGTCTCGGCCAACAGGTGCTCGACCGGCTCGAAGCGATGTCAGCGCCCAGCGTTGCCGTCATCAACGGCTTCGCGCTCGGTGGCGGGCTCGAACTCGCCATGGCCTGCACGTATCGCATTGCGATCGCGAGCGACAAGAAAATTCTCGGGCTCCCCGAAGTGCAGCTCGGCATTCACCCGGGATTCGGGGGAACCGTTCGGACGGTGAAGATTGCCGGCGTACGCCCGGCGATGCAGCTGATGCTGACCGGCAACCCGATCAATGCCGGCAAGGGGCGCAAGCTGGGTCTCGTCGACGATATCGTCGCTGCCGACGACTGGCGTTCTGCCGCCGCCTCGCTGGTTGCCAAGCGGCCACCGCAAGCCACGGCGCCCGTCGTCGAGAAGCTGCTGAATTTCGCGCTGGTGCGGCCGCTGATCAAGAACGTACTGCTAAAGCAGGTACGCGGGAAAGCACGCAAGGAACATTATCCCGCGCCGTACGCAATCATCGATCTCTGGGCCCGATACGGCGCCAGTGGTGCCGCGGCTTTTGAGGCGGAAGCGCGTTCGATCGCCGAGCTGATGTGCACCGAAACGTCGCGCAACCTCGTGCGTGTCTTTTTTCTGCAGAACAGGCTCAAGAGCCAGGGCAGCAAGAATGCGCCGAAAGTCGACCGTGTGCACGTTGTCGGCGCGGGCGTCATGGGTGGCGACATCGCCGCGTGGTGTGCCTACCGCGGTCTGACGGTGACGCTCCAGGATCGTGAACTGAAGTACATCGAGCCGGCGCTCGACCGTGCCGACAAGCTGTTTTCCAAGCGCATTCGCGACGACGCGACGCGAGCGGAAACGCGCGCGCGTCTGACGGCGGATGTCGACGGTAACGGGGTCACAACCGCTGACCTCGTTATCGAGGCCATCTTCGAGGATCTCGACGCCAAACAATCGCTGTACAAAAACCTGCAGGCGGAAATGAAGCCCGGTGCCCTGCTCGCGACCAATACCTCCAGTATTCGTCTCGAGGACCTGCGGTCCGTGCTCGACGAGCCGCGGCGCTTTATCGGGCTGCATTTTTTCAATCCGGTTGCGCAGCTGCCGCTGGTCGAGGTCATTCGTTGCGATGACACTGAGCAGGAGTCGCTCGACATCGGCTTCGGCTTTGTCAAGGGAATCAGCAAACTGCCGCTCGAATGTGCAAGCGCCCCCGGCTTTGTCGTCAATCGAATTCTGGCCCCGTACACGAACGAGGCGATGTTGCTCGCCGCTGAGGGAGTCGATCTTGTAATCATCGACAAGGCGGCGGTGCGCTTCGGCATGCCGATGGGACCGATCGAACTGGTTGACAGCGTCGGCATCGACGTCGCGCTGCACGTGGCCAAGGTGCTGGGCGCTGCGTTCGACCGCCCGATACCCCCACAACTACAGGCGATGCTTGACGCCGGACACAAGGGCCGCAAGTCGGGCCAGGGCTTTTACCGCTGGGAAGGCGGCAAGGCGATCAAGCCGGACAGCAGTGCCGATCTGCCCACAGACATCACCGACAGACTGATTCTGCCAATGGTCAACGAGGCGGTTGCGTGCCTTACCGAGGGTGTCATCAGGGACGGGGAACTGCTGGATGCCGGGGTCATTTTCGGGACCGGCTTTGCACCATTCCGCGGCGGCCCGTTACAGTATGCTCAGAGTCGCGGACTGCAGTCGGTTCAGGAGCGGCTGCGAGCGCTCGCCAGCAAATACGGCGATCGATTCGAGCCTCATGCCGGCTGGTCGAAGCTATAGTCGACGTTTGTGACGGGCGCCGCCGCCAAAGTGTGCGCCGCTTCACGATGCGCGCGGACAGGAGTACCGGAAGTCGTTGAATTGAAGGTAGAATACGCGCTGGTCGCAATTCGGACCGCCCTAACGAACCAACAAATGGACGCGCCCCCCTCTGCGGGCGACTTTGAGCGAACAGGAAAACTATGACGGACGAGCAGACCACGATCCAACTGCTCAAGGGCTTTTCACCGCTTGACGGCCTGAAGCGCGACAACCTTGCCGCACTGGCGCGCAAGGTGCAGGTCCGTGAACTGTCGCCAGGGCAGGTGCTGTTCAAAGAAGGCGATACGGAAAAGCGCACGTTCTATGTCGTTTCCGGCACGCTCGAACTGCAGGATTCCGGCAAGACTGTCGGTACGGTCGACGGCGGCTCGGACCTCGCCAAGAACCCGGTCGCACCCGTGTTCCCGCGGCGTGTGTCGGCCAAAGCACGCGACCGTGTCCAGTTCATTTCTGTCGACAGCGACTTGCTCGACGTCATGCTGACCTGGGACCAGACGGGTACTTACGAGGTTTCAGAACTGCAGGGCAAGCAGGATGCCGGCGGTGGCGAGGACTGGATGACGATGCTGCTCCAGACCAAGGCGTTTCACAAGATTCCGCCCGCAAACATCCAGGCGATCTTCATGCGCATGCAGCAAATCCAGTACAAGGCGGGCGACGTTATTCTGAAGCAAGGCGCCGAGGGCGACTATTTTTATGTCTTGATTCGCGGTTCAGCGCTCGTTACGCGCGAAACGCCACTCAGTAAAGACGGTATCAAGCTCGCAGAACTGAACGTAGGCGATACATTTGGCGAAGAAGCGCTGATTTCGGATGCCAAGCGCAACGCGACGGTGACCATGGTCAGCGACGGTGCCGTCATGCGCCTCGGCAAGGAAGATTTCAAGAAGCTGCTCAACGAACCGATGCTCGATTGGGTCGACTTTTCCGAAGCCAATCAGATTGTCCAGAATGGCGGCGCCTGGCTGGACGTGCGGTTGCCCAGCGAATTCGAAAATCAGCACCTCGATGGCGCCATTAACATTCCGCTGTACTTTATTCGCCTGAAAATCAACACGCTCGATCCGGAACGCAAGTACATCGTCTGTTGCGATACCGGGCGCCGCAGCAGCGCTGGTGCCTATATTCTGAGCGAGCGCGGCTTCAATGCCTACGTCTTGCGCGGCGGCATCAACAAGGATCCGGCCTAGCGATCCCGCCCCCGCGGGCGGCGTTACATGGTGTGGGTAGGCTTGTCGCCGCCAAGGGCGCCAGCCAGGTAGTTTTCTATCTTTTTCTGGGTATTGCCCTGGTCCTGGTCGCTGAACTGCACGCCGATGCCGGCCGTGCGTTTACCCTGGGCGCCCTTTGGCGTCATCCAGATCACCGTGCCGGCAACCGGAATCTTCTCTTCCTCGCCCATCAGGTTCAGCAGCATGAACACCTCGTCACCCAGCCGGTAGGAACTGTTGGTCGGAATGAACAGGCCACCGTTGACAACATACGGCATGTACGCGAGATACAGCGCGCTCTTATCCTTGATCGTCAGAGTCAATAGTCCTGGTTTGCTCATTCCTGCTTCCTGTTTCGGCTCAACGGCCGGCAATAGCCCTGTTTGATCCCAGCGACAGCGCCGCGGGCGTACCGTCCCGGTCCACGTGCCTGAGGCCCGTTGCCCAGTCGATCAACAGGCCTTCGAGGGCTACCGTAACGTTAAACGAGCCTTGCGGCTGGCCGCGAAGCCGGTTTATCTGGTCTAGATAACAAAACACATTTCGCCTGTCCATGCGCTGCAGCACAGAATTGCCAGCCGCGTAGTTCGTTGGATCGCCGCCAACGAGGCTGCGAGCGACCTGCTGGACCTGCCGGGCCAACCAGTCGAGTACAAAGGCAGCGTCCGACTTGCTCCATTTTGCGGCGATCTCGACCGGAGACTGCTGGCCGAGCGCGACCGCCTGAAATTCACGGCTCATTGCCGTGCTGGCGTCCAGGCGATCCAGTGCATCGAGAGCGGCAAGCGGTGCATGACCGGCCATACGAAGTGGCTCCGCCCAGCTTTTTCCCGGCTGCAGTCGATCGAGCCACTCGAGTGAGACCTGCTCCGCCGGAACGCGCACCTCGATACGCTGACAACGACTGAAGACCGTTGCCGGCAGACGTCCGATCCGATCGGCCACAAGGACCAGTAGCGCGTCACCGGGCGGCTCCTCGAGGGTCTTCAACAGGCTGTTTGCCGCACTGTTGGTCATCAGGTGCGCCGGTTCGATGACGGCTGCCTTGCCGCGTCCGGAATGGCTGGTCAGGCTGAGGTCATGGACCAAAGCGCGAACCTGGTCAATCAGGATTGACGTTTTGTCCTCCGGCCGGCTTAGCCAGTGGAGGTCGGGATGCTGCGGTCGCTGAAACGGGTAACACGGGACAGGATCGCGGTGCAGGTCGAGCTTGCGCGCGACCATCCACGCGGCCAGCGCGCGTTTGCCGACGCCCGGCGGCCCTGCCAACAGCACAGCGTGCGGCAGCCGATGCTGGTCGGCGGCGGCCAGCCACGTGGATGCCAAATCTTTTTGCCAGGGAATTTCCATTAAAACAATTACTTGTTACCGTTTCTTAAACTAGAACTCAGCTATGAGTCGGTGCCCGACCTCGTCGATCGCGGCCCGCACTTCGGACAGGCTCCCGGACGCATCAACGACGACGAATCGCTCCGGCTCGGCCTCGGCCAGCGACAGGTAAGTCTCTCTGACGCGCGCGTAGAACTCGGCCTTCTCGCTGTCCAGGCGATCAGGATCGCCGCGTCGGCCGGTCCTGGCCAGCCCGATCTCTACCGGCGCGTCCAGCAGGATCGTAACGTCCGGCCGCAGATCCTCGAGAACCCAGTCCGCCAGCAGGTTGATGCGATCCATCGGCAGACCTCGGCCACCGCCCTGGTAGGCTCGGCTCGCATCGACAAACCGGTCGCTGACGACCCAGGTCCCGGCATTCAGCGCCGGCCGGATGACGTTTTCGACCAGCAAAGAGCGAGATGCAAACATCAACAGCAGCTCTGCGATGTCCGGGATCGGTTCCTCGGCGTGCCCGAGTACCGTGTCACGGATCACTTCAGCCGTTGGTGTGCCGCCGGGCTCGCGAGTCTTGAGCACGTGAACACCGCCGCGCTCGAGTATCCCGGTCAGGCGATCGATGTGCGTGGATTTGCCGACACCCTCGATACCTTCGACCGTAATGAACTTGCCTGCCGTAATCACCGCGTGCTCCCCTGGTTTCGCGTCGAGCGCAGGCGTTTCAGATATTCCTGCACCGCGGCTTCATGTTCTTCGATCGTTTTCGAAAACTTGTGGCTGCCGTCGCCGAGCCCGGTCGCGACGAAATAAAGCTCGTCGCCGTCGGCCGGGTTCAACGCCGAATGAATGGCGGCACGCCCCGGCATTGCGATCGGTGTTGGCGGCAAGCCATGCCGCGTGTAGGTGTTATACGGGGTATCGGTCTGCAGGTCACGACGTGTGAGGTTGCCATTGAACGACGGCCCGATGCCGTAAATCACGGTCGGGTCGGTTTGCAGGCGCATACCTTTTTGTAGACGGCGAGCGAATACGCCGGCAATTCGTCGTCGCTCATCGGCACGCGCAGTCTCCTTTTCGACGATCGATGCGAGGATCAACGCGTCATAAGGATCGCCGACCGGCGCGTCCGGTGCGCGCGACGACCATTCTTCGTGCAGTGTTGCCTGCATCAGGCGGTAGGCCCTCGAGAGCAACGTGCGGTCCGTAGTGCCGCGCGGGAATCGATAGGTCTCGGGCAAAAACAGCCCTTCCGGCCAGGTCTCCGTGCTGCCGAGTTCCTCGAGCAGTACAGGCCAGTCCTCGTCGGTCATTGTCGCCTTGATTTCCGGGTGTGCCTGCAGGGCACTCAGCATTTCGCGATGATTCCAGCCCTCGACGATGGTGAACGAGTACAGCTTGACGTTGCCGGACGTGAATTGGTCAAGAAGCATGCGCGGTGTCGTGCCGGCGTCGATCATGTATTCGCCGGCATGGATAGCCGAGGCCTGGCCGGTCCAGCGCGCATACCAGCGCAACACCCGATCATCGGAAATCAGGCCCTGCTCGACGAGATTATGACTGACGCTACTGAACGGCGTACCGGCCGGAATCTCGACGGTTACGCCGCTAGCCGGGACGTCGAGCGGCGTATCGAGCACCGACTGGACGTGCAGATACGCAAGTGTCGACAACAGTGCAAGCACCAGGGCCAGTGTCACCGCGATGCCCGCCAGTTTTTTCAAGAGCGACACTCCGGAACACCGTTGTAGGACAGTAGCGCCATCACGGATCGCGTGGCCTCGCCAACCGCCCAGGTGTGATCGCCGCAACGACGCACCGGCACCACACCAACCTGGCTGTTACTCAAAAACACCTCGCCAACACTCGCTAACTCCTCGCAACCAATGGCTATCTCCGCGACGTGAATATGATTGCCTGTGAGCAAGTCCATGATGCGTCGCCGCATGATGCCGGCGACCCCGCAACGATCGAGCCTTGGCGTTTCGATGTGATTTTCGCGGACGATGAACAGGTTTGTACGCGTGCCGCACGTCAGGTTGCCATCGTCGTCGCACATCAGTCCGTCGAAGATCTCGGGATCCGACCACTCGCTACGGGCCAGCACCTGGTCCAGTCGATTCAGCGATTTAATACCCGCGAGTTGCGGCTGGCATGCAACATTGGTGTCACACAGGCGAACCTGCACGCCCGTCGAATAGGTCTCTTCATCCAGCGGTGAATCCGCAAATATACCGATGCGTGAATTCACCCGCGCATCCTCCGGCCGTCGGTAGCCACGTTCGTCGCCACCGCAGGTAATGGTCAGCTTGGCCGTACAGTAACCTGTGTTGACCGTCGTCCGGGCGAGCGCATTTTCGAGGTCACGCAGCAAAATGTTCGGCGCAGGCATCGTCAGCCCAACCGTGTTGCATGCGCGCGTCAGGCGGTCCACATGCAGCGCCCAGTAGCGCGGAGTCGCGTCTCGCACCGCGATAGTTTCGAAGACGCCGTCGCCGTACTGGACCGCACGATCGTCGACCGGCACGCTGTCGATTCGAATGCCATGTTGATACCAGTCGCCCACCGTTACCGCCTTCCCGACAGGGCATTCAGCATGCCTTTCGCTTTGGCACGCGTCTCCGCGAGTTCGGCTTCCGGCTCGGAGTCCGCGACGATGCCCGAGCCCGCACTGAAGCCGATCCGGTTCCCACGATGCACCATGGTGCGAATCAGAATATTCAGGTCCATGCTGCCATCACGGTTAAGATAACCGAAAGATCCTGTATATGCGCCCCTCGGCCCGGATTCCAGCGCCTGAATTATCTGCATGCAGCGTACCTTCGGGCAGCCGGTAATTGTCCCGCCGGGAAAGACCGCACGGATTGCGCTGCCGGGGCTGATATCCTGTTTGAGGCGCCCCTGCACGTTCGACACGATGTGATGCACGTGCGCGTAACTTTCCAGAACCATGTATTCGTTGACCTCGACCGAACCCGGTTCACAGATGCGCCCAAGGTCGTTGCGCTCGAGATCGATCAGCATGACGTGCTCGGCGCGTTCCTTGGGATGGGTGATCAGTTCGGCTGATAGACCGGCGTCCTCGTCACTGTCGCTGGATCGCGGACGGGTGCCGGCGATCGGGCGAGTCGCGGCGACGCCATTGCGCACCTGGATCAGCCTTTCCGGGGACGACGAAATTATGGCCGTGTCGTGCCAGCGGGCCAGTCCCGCAAATGGCCCGGGGTTCGCGGCGCACAGTCGCCGATAGACCCTGTCTGCCGTCAGCCGAGGGTCGACTTCGACGGACCATGCACGGGACAGGTTTGCCTGGTAGATGTCGCCGTCAGCAATGAATGTCTTGGCGCGCCTGACAGCGGCGAGGAAGTCGACGGGTTCGGCCTCGACAATGTCCATCAACCCCGCATCGCTCCCCGGGTGCGAGTCGAGTCCGGACGCCGCCTGCTCGAGATCGGCGCAGATCGTCCGACCAGCCGCGTTGCCGTGTTCCTCGACGAGCCAGCTGGTTCCCGTCATGGCGTCGCGCACGATTGCGGCGGTACAGCGAACGGCAAAAGCTGCCGGCAGCAGCGCATCGTGATCGAGGTCGAGCGTCGGTTCGATTTCCGCCGCAAGCTCGTACCCGAGGTAAAGAAACCAGCCGCCCGAGAACGGCAACGCGGGCAATGACGTTGCATGAAACTCCCGGCGCCAGCGTTCATCCAGCGCGCCGAGAAATCCACCGCTTGACGCCAGATCGCCTATTTTCTGCAGGGCCATGGTTTCGCCGGGGCAGGCAAACAGGATGTCGAAGCGCCCGAGCGCCATATTCGCGGCAGTGCTCTGCAACAGAAACGGATAGCGATCGGGTGCATGACGGTGCAGCGCGAGCAGGTCGACGCAGCCGGGCAATTCAACCGCGGATGCGTAGGGTGACCGTTGCTGAGGCCGACCGGACACGGCGGCGTATTCAGTCAAATGCGCGAAAAACCAGGCTTCCGTTGGTGCCGCCAAAGCCGAAGGAATTGGACATGACGGTCGAAATCTTTGCTTCGCGCGGGGTGTTAGCCGTGTAGTCCAGATCGCAAGCCGGATCCTGGTTATCGAGATTGATGGTCGGCGGAACGACCTGGTGCCGGATCGCGAGTATCGAAAAAATGGCTTCCGCGACACCCGCCGCACCGAGCATGTGGCCTGTCGACGATTTCGTCGAGCTGACGATCAGGCGATCGGCAGCATCACCAAACGTGCGCCGAATGCCGACCGATTCTCCGATGTCGCCGGCCGGCGTCGACGTGCCGTGCGCGTTCAGATAATCCACATCCGACGGATCGATGCCGGCATCGCGGATCGCTGCGGTCATGCATTTGCGCGCGCCCTCGCCATCGGCGGGCGGCAGCGTAATGTGATACGCATCTCCGCTCATGCCGAAACCGACGAGTTCGGCGTAAATTCTTGCGCCCCGCGCCTTCGCATGCTCGAGCTCCTCGAGAACGACGCAACCTGCACCGTTACTCAGTACGAAACCATCGCGATCGACGTCGAAGGGCCGGCTCGCCTTCGACGGTTCATCATTGCGCGTCGTCATCGCGCGTGCCGAACAAAATCCGGCCATCGCGAGCGGCGTCGTAGCGTATTCGGAGCCTCCGGCTAGCATGACATCGGCATCACCATGAGCAATGCTGCGACCGGCGATACCAATGCAGTGTGTCGATGTCGCACACGCGGTGACGATGGATATGTTCGGGCCGGTGATGTGCTGCAGGATGCTGACCTGGCCCGACGTCATGTTGATGATACTGCCGGGTATGAAGAACGGCGAAACCTTGCGGGGCCCGCCTGCCTGCATCTTGCTGTGGTTGTCCTCGATGAACTGAATACCGCCAATGCCGGCACCCATGGCAACGCCAATTGCATGCCCGTTCTCTGGTGTGATTTCGAGGCCGGAGTCACGAATTGCGTCGACACTCGCCGCGACACCGTAGTGGATAAACGGATCGTTCTTGCGCTGGTCTTTCGGTGACAGGTAATTGTCGACGTCGAAGTTCATTACCGAACCGGCAATGCGGGTCGGGTAATTGCTGGCGTCGAAATCCTCGATCGGCCCGATATTCGAAACGCCCTTGCACGCGTTGTCCCACGCCTCGTCGAGACGGCTACCAACCGGTGAGACGATGCCCATCCCGGTGACTACGACGCGACGCTTGCTCAAGGAACTACCGCAACTGGAATTCGGCGGAATTGCCGATCAGGGGAAAAGATGGCGCGGCTCTGGCCGCCGCGCCGTCGCAGATCAACTGCCGCTCTGGCGCGAGTTGACGAAGTCGATTGCCTGCTGGACGGTCGTGATTTTCTCGGCTTCCTCGTCCGGGATTTCGGTCTCGAACTCCTCTTCGAGTGCCATTACGAGCTCGACGGTATCGAGCGAATCGGCGCCCAGGTCATCGACGAAAGACGCATCGTTGGTTACCTCGTCTTCCTTGACGCCGAGCTGCTCGGCAACGATGCTCTTTACCTGTTCTTCAATACTGGCCATTGGGTAGCTTCTCCTCAGAAGACTCGGTTCTATCGTTTGAATATCTGTAAGCCCTTGTTTTTCCAAGAGCCTTTCGTAATGCGGATGCGTATTGTATGTGATTCGACAGTGGCAATCTATACGCTTTGGGCTTGATTTTCATGCCTTTTCAGTCCATGAGCATGCCGCCGTTCACGTGCAGCGTTTCACCGGTGATATAGGCACCGCCGGGCGATGCGAGAAACAGCACTGCTGCTGCAATGTCGGCGCCCTGCCCCAGCCGTCCGAGCGGTATCTGGCCCAGCATTGCGTCCTTCTGATCATCGGGCAAGACGCGGGTCATGTCGGTATCAATAAAACCCGGGGCGACGACATTCACGGTAATGTTGCGGGAGCCGATTTCTTTCGCCAGTGATTTGGAGAACCCGATCAGGCCAGCCTTGGCTGCGGCGTAGTTTGCCTGTCCTGCATTCCCGGTCACGCCAATGACGGACGCGATGTTGATGATGCGTCCCTTCTTCGCCTTCATCATGCCCCGCAGGCAGGCTTTGCTGACCCTGAACGATCCCGTAAGGTTGGTTGCGAGCACGTCGTCCCATTCTTCCGGTTTCATGCGCATCAGGAGGTTATCGCGCGTGATACCGGCATTGTTGACAAGAATCGTCGGGGCCCCTTCGCGCGACCCGATGTCCTTGATCAGCGCCTGCACCGACTCGTCGTCGGCAATATTCAGCACCGCGCCGCGGCCCCGATCGCCCAGGGCCTTCGATATGCCGACGGCACCGGCGTCGCTGGTCGCGGTGCCGATAACCGTGGCCCCGGCGTCGGCCAGCACCACCGCGATGGCCGCGCCTATACCCCGCGAGGCCCCGGTGACGAGTGCGATCTCACCCGCAAGCGCATCCGCTGTAAACGTGTTTGTCATCGTGTGTATCCGTATGTTTATGAATTCAGGACTGCAGCGCGTTTTGCAGGCTGTCGTAGTTGTCGATAAACCCGACCGGAATCGATTTATCGATGCGGCGGATCAAACCCGCGAGCACCTTGCCCGGTCCGCATTCGATGATGCGTTCGGCTCCGCCATCGATCATGGCGGTGATCGTCTTGACCCAGAGAACAGGGCTGTAGACCTGCGCAGATAATCGGGTGCGAATGTCGTCGGCATCTGTGTACGGTTCACCCGTCGCTGCGCCGATGACCGTGATTTCGGGCTGCGTGAACGGCGTTGCGTTGAGGGTCTCGGCAAGGGACATGCCTGCATCCCTCATCAGCGACGAGTGTGACGGAACGCTGACCGGCAGCACGATCGCGCGACGGGCACCATGTTCCTTCGCATACGCGACGGCCTGGCGTACTGCTTCCGCGTGGCCGGCAATCACGACCTGCCCCGGAGAGTTGAAGTTCACCGGCTCGGCCACGCCAATCGTCGATGCCTCTTCGCAAAGATCCATGATCTTTTCGTCGTCGAGACCGAGCACGGCAGCCATTGCGCCGATGCCGACCGGGACGGCTTCCTGCATCAACTCCGAACGCCGTTTGACGACTTTCATGGCGTCGCCGAACTCGACGGCTCCGGCACAGACGAGAGCCGTATACTCGCCCAGGCTGTGTCCTGCCATCTGGGTCGCCGCCGACCCGCCGGCAGCGAGCCAGCAGCGCCACGCCGCGACACCGGCGGCCAGCATCGCAGGTTGCGTAATCGTCGTTTCAGACAGCTTGTCGGCAGACCCGCCCTGGACGAGCGACCACAAGTCGTGACCCAGTACCTCGCTCGCCTCCGCATAGGTTTCACGAACTTGTGGAAAGTGTTCCGCGAGGTCCGCCTGCATGCCCGGTGATTGCGATCCCTGGCCGGGAAATACCATTGCGAGAGACATTGATGCTCCGTTCTTGTTGTTGCTGGCTCGCGACAAAGTATATCGGTGCCGTACGCAAGTCTCTATGCCAAACCCGTTCTGGCGGTAACCGTGTTATCGCGACGGGTCTGCCGCGGCCCCTCGCGCGGGCAACACGGCGGCCGCGACGGCGCCGCCGATTGCGCCGAAAAGATGCGCTTCGGTGATGATATTCCCGCCGACAGCGCCCGACGATCCCGGCATCGGACCATACAGCCCCTCGTAAGCTAGCTTCAGCCCGACCGCGATCAGCAGCATCACCGACTCGATGCGGCGTTCACGGTAAAGTCCCAGCGCGCCGGCGACCAGCAGGCCGTGCAGCAGGCCGGACAGGCCGACATACCAGCGGAGTTCGGGCATCAGCCACCAGAACGCCCCGTCAATGAACGCAATCGACAGAGCGCCAATGATCAGCCAGTCCCGGCTGCGGTAACGGTCACCGACGAGTGCCCAGACCAGTGCCAGGCCTGTGAGATTCAACAACAGGTGGCGCCAGTCGAGGTGCACGAGATGGCCACTGGCCAGGCGGTATATGTCGCCGCCGCCGATGCGCACGCGATCGTACATAAGCGCGTCTCTGACGGCAGCCCCGCCGAGCTGCAGCGACAGCGATACGAGCGCCAAGCCGCCAGCCACTGCCCATTTCGCGCGTGCCCGGGCAAATAGTTCCGCTTTGTGTAACCCCATGTTTGGTATACTCGCGTTTACACCTTCACACAGTCAATTTCGGCGTCCGCCGGGCGCCGTAGCCCGCGTATTGGAGCCTTCGAGTGAACACGAATCGATTACTGCGGCAAAAGCGCGCGCAGCGCGGATTCACGCTGATCGAAATCATGGTGGTCGTCATCATCATCGGCCTGCTCGCCGCGATTGTGGCGCCGCAGGTCATCGGACGCGTCGACGATGCGCAAATCGAAAAAGCCAAGGCGGATATTCGCAGCATCGACTCCGCGCTGAAGTTCTATCGGCTCGATAATTTCGCCTACCCGACGTCGGAACAGGGCATCGACGCACTCGTCACGAAGCCGAACGATCCGAGCATCCGCAACTGGAAGACCGGCGGTTATCTCGATCGGCTGCCGAAAGATCCCTGGGGCAATCCCTACCTGTACCTGAATCCCGGCACCAACGGGGAAATCGATGTCTACACGCTGGGGCGCGATGGCCGGCCCGGCGGCGAAGGCATCGATGCCGATATCGGTAACTGGAACATCGGCGACTGATTGACTGCCGGCGCCGTCGACCGGATGCAAGCAATGCGTGGTCGCACACACGGCTTCACATTGATTGAAATTCTCGTAGCCGTGCTCATCATCGGCATCGTGATGTCCGTTGCCGTATTGTCGCTGTCGCTCGCGGGCGATGATCGTGAGGTCAAGAAAGAGAGCCGCCGGCTGACGTCGCTGATCGAGGTCGCACAGACGGACGCGATGATGCAGGGGCGCGAGTTTGGCATCGAATTCATGTCGAGCGCCTATCGATTTGTCGAGTTCGACGCGGAAAACAATCGCTGGGTCGAGCCGCTGGGCGACGATTCGCTGAAACTGTGGCAACTGCCGGACGATTACGAAGTGACTCTGTATGTCGATGACGCAGAAATCCTGCTCGATCCGGAACCCAAGGCACTGAGCAGCGACGACCGCCAGCCGCAGGCCGAATACCAACCGCACTTGTTTGTTTTTTCCAGCGGCGACTCGACACCCTTCCAGCTGATGATTACGCGCCGTACCGACGGCGTATCGGCCGCAATCGAAGGCGACTTTCTCGGCAATCTCGACACGATCGAACCGGAAGATGTCGGACGATGAACTACCACCGTCGGCATTGGCGTATGCAACGTGCGTTCACGTTGATCGAAGTCATGGTGTCGCTCGTCATCGTCGCCATCGCACTGACCGGTATCTCGGTGACGATGGGCGGCATGCTGAATACGGCGACGACTCTGCGCGATCGGACGTATGCAAGCTGGATAGCGCAGAACAAGATCGTCGAGATCCGCGCCGCCGGTACGTTTCCCGATCTCGGCGAATCGACCGGCGAAGTCGATTACGCCAACAGCCAGTGGGAATGGCGGGCAGTTATTGCCGAGACCGGTGTCGAGGACCTGCTGCGCATCGACATCGCTATCAGCCATCCGGGGGCTGACGCGCCGATCAGGACCGTCACCGGCTTTGTCGGCGAACCGGTGGTTCCCGGGCAGGCAAATCGCGTATGGATTGCGGGGGCATTCAGTACCGGCGCACGCTCGAGTAACGACGAGGACCGAGGTGCCGGCCAGGGTGCAACCAATTGACTCGTCGTGCGCTGGCAGCCTTCACGTTGATCGAGGTGCTGGTGGCGCTGGCCATCTTCGGCATCCTGTCGGTGCTGGCGTACCAGGCGCTTGGACAGACCTTTTCGAATGCGGACCTGCTCAATGAGCGCATGGACCGGCTGCGAGCGGTGCAGCAGGCGATGCGGGTGCTCGGCAACGACCTGCGGCTTGCGGCACCCCGGCCGGTCCGGGATCCCCTGACAGGCACGCTGGTGCCGGCCGTGCGCACCGAACCCGGAACCGAGTTTGCCGTCGAGGTCACGCGCGGCGGCTGGCCGAATCCCGCCGCCCTGCCCCGAGGCACTCTGCAACGGGCGCAGTACCGGATCGACGACGGCGAACTGGTACGCCTGCACTGGAACGTACTCGACGCCGGCCTCAGCAGCGAACCGGTCATCACGGTGCTGCTCGGCGACGTCGAGAGCATCGTCTTCAATTACTTGCAACCGGGCGGTGACTGGACCGACCAGTGGCCGCCGTTCGGCGTGGTCGGGACAGAGGCAAGCAGGATTCGTCCGCATGTCGTCGAAGTCGTATTGACGCTGAACGACCAGGGTGAGATTCGTCGCTTTTTCGAGGTGGTGCCGTGATGCGCAAGCAGCGTCAATGCGGCGTCGCGCTGATCACGGCCATGCTGATCATGGCACTGCTCGCGATACTCGCGGCGAATCTGACCTGGGACAACGGCCTCGACGTACGCCGAACGATGTCGATGCTGTATCACGACGAGGGCGTGCAGGCCGCCTACGGCGCCGAAGACTGGACCCGTTCGTTGCTGCGCGATGACGCCAACGATTCGACAACCGACCATCTCAATGAAATCTGGGCCGCAGAATTCCCGGTGCTCCCGATCGAAAGCGACTCCGTACGAGGGGTGATCCAGGGCAGGCTCGAAGATCTGCAGGGGCGCTTCAACATAAACAATCTCGTCGACGACAACGGCAACATCGATCAGATAGCGCTCGAGCAGTTCCAGCGACTGCTGCAGGTACTTGGTCTCGACCCTCGACTCGCCGGTATCGCCGCCGACTGGATTGACCCCGACCAGACTGCCGGCATGCCGGACGGCGCGGAAGACCCGATCTACTCGGGCAAGGTGCCGCCCTACCTCGCCGGCAACCAGGCGCTGGTCACGCCCAGTGAGTTGATGGCGCTCGACGGCATGGATAAAGCCACGCTGGATACGCTGCTGCCGCACATTGCGGCGATACCGAAGGCGGCCAACGGGCAGCCGTCGCGCATCAATGTCAACACCGCGACGCCCGCGGTGCTGCAGTCGATGGACCCCAATCTGACCGCGACGGACGTCGAACGGCTGCTGGCCGATCGTGAAAACGGCGGTTTCCCGGACTACACCAACGACCTGCTGTCGTTCGTGTCCGCAGACTACATTAATGAGTACCTCGCCGAGACCAGCAGCTATTTTCAATTGAAGGTCGTCGTTCAGATTGATACCGTTCGGGTCACCTACTACAGCGTTCTGTACCGTGAGAACCAGGGCGGAGCAACCGTGCCGATACTGCGCAGTTTCGGCACGCTATAAGGATCCTTGATGGCGGAGTTTCTGGTTATACGGCTTGGCGAATCTGCCGGCGATCCGGTGAGCTGGATTGCCGTAGACGGCCACGGTACCCGTCGTGGTCATGCCGGCCACGGTACGCTGGGCGATGCGGCCGGCGCGGTCGGCGAGCGCGACGTCATTGTGCTGGTGCCGGCAACCGAGGTGCTGACGCTGGCTGCCGAAATCCCCGCCAAGGGCGCCAGGCTGCTGGCGGCACTTCCCTACGCGTTGGAAGACCAGGTTGCTGACGATGTCGACGATCTGCATTTCGCTGCCGGTCGCCGCGATAGCGACGGCAAATTGCCGGTTGCCGTCGTACGACACGACAGGCTCACGGCTTGGCTGCAAGGCCTCGAGGAGGCCGGCATCGAAGCGGCGCGTATCGTGCCGGAAAATCATGGCCTCGCGCGCGTACCAAATACGCTGTCGATGCTCATCGCGGACGACGTCGTCATGTTCAACGACGGCGAGGCGACGCAGTTTGCCCTCCCGGGCGTCAGTCCGGCAGAGGCGCTGGCTGCAGCCGGCGTTCTCGATGGCAGCGACGATGATGCGTCTCGCCACCTGCTGGTGTATTGCGATGCCGCGGTTGCGCCGCGTTACGAAAAAGACTGGGCGCTGATGCGCCATGAACTTTCCAGCGTCGACGTGAACCTGCTGCCCGACGGTGTCTTGCCGCGGCTGGCCGTCACCGTGGCGAGCGGCGCAGGCGTCAACCTTTTGCAAGGCCGCTACGGTGCGAAAGCGGAAATTGCCGGTTTGTTTCATCCGTGGCGTTACGCGGCGATGTTCCTTGGTGCCTTTGTTGCACTGTCGCTCGTCGGCAAAGCCGTCGACACCTATCGCATGAACGTCGAGATTGATCATCTGCGGGCACAGTTCAGCGAGACCTATCTCGGGATTCGTCCCGGTGCAAATGCCGAGATTGTCGATCCGGTCGGCACCGTTAATTCGCTGCGCCGCAGCCAGGTTGTGGTCGCCGCCGGACCGCAGGTTTTCCTGCCATCCCTGCAGCAACTCGCGGCGGCCGTTGACGGCAAGGACGCCGTCAAGATCGAGGCCATCTCCTATCGCGCCGGCATCGTGGACGTGCGGCTGCTGGCACCAGACATCCCGACGGTCGACGGCATCGTACAGGCCGTCAGTGCATCCGGGCGTTTTGTCGCATCGCTGCAATCGACGGACCGCATCGGCGAGCAGGTCAACGTTCGACTGCAGATCCGGGAGGCCGACGCATGAAAGACTGGTTTTACGGGCTGGAGCAACGTGAACAGGTCATTGTCGGCGCTGGTGGCGTCATCGCCGTGCTGATCCTGCTGTGGGCGCTTGTGTGGATGCCGCTGGAGCGGGCGCACAACGACGCCGAAGCCAACCTCGAGCGGTGGCAGGATGCCCTGGCCGACCTTCGCGTCGTTGCGGCAAATTCATCGGCCAGCGGCTCGGCGACGGCGACAACACCCATGGTCAGCAGTACCGATTCGCCGGTCGTCATTGTCGACCGCACATTGCGCGAGCACAGCCTGAACAACACCGCGCGGCGACAGCAGCCGACACCGAATGGCGTCCGTGTCGAATTCGAGAATGTCGCATTCGATCAGCTCGTTGTCTGGCTCGGCGACCTCAATACGCGGTACGCAATGGAGGTGCAGGCCGGTAGCCTGTCGATCGCATCGCGCTCGGGGCCCGGGCGCATCAACGCATCGCTGACCCTCGAGCGCGCGCCCTGATGCAGACACTTGCATCGACCCGGGCCGACCGGGCGGAGGAACGCTAGCGTGCCAGCAAGGGGTCGCCTGATCGTCGCGTGCGCGGTGACGCTTTTCGCCGGCCTCATCATTCTGTTTCCGGCGCGGATCGCGTATCACTGGTTCGCGCCGCCGGGTATCGCGCTCGGGGGCATCGCCGGCAGCGTATGGCACGGCACTGCCAGCCAGGCGAGTATCGGCGGGTTGTACTTAGGTGAGCTGCGCTGGCGAATGCGACCTCTCAATCTCATCCGGGCGCGCGCGTCGTTCGATATCGACGCGAGTCCGGCCGGCGGCGTGCTGGACGGTATCGCCGCGATCGGCTTCGGGGGCGATGTGTATCTCGCCAATACGCGCGCGGCGCTGCCGCTGCACGCGATCGCAGCGTTCGTCGGGGTACCGGGATTGCGCGGCACGGCGACCGCCGATATCAAGCGCCTGCGACTGAGCGACGGATTGCCCGTCGCCGCGGACGGCAACGCCGAGGTCCGGGGGCTGGTTTTGCCGCTCGTATCGCCGCAAGCGATCGGCGGTTACCGAATCGAGTTTTTTACCCAGGAAGACGCGGTAGTCGCCAGTGTCGAGGATACGGACGGATTCGTCGACATTGCCGGCAGACTGCTGCTGGGCCGGGACCGGAGTTACGAATTCCTCGGGCAACTCGCGCCGAAACCGGAGACACCGTCGCCCGTCGTCGAGCAGATGCGCTTTCTCGGTTCGCCGAACGCACGCGGGCAATACGAATTGCGGCTCGAAGGTACGCTGTGACGAGACTCATTCGGGTTGCGTCTCGACCTCGAGAAACGAGCGCAACAATGGAAAATACAACGCCGTCCTGACCGGCGTGCCGAAGCAAGCGCGGTAGAGCGTTCCATACTTTTTCAGTTGCTCCCGATACCGGTCGGCTTCGGCTCGCAGAAATCCGTCGAGATTGCCGCCTTCGTGCGTACTGGTCTTGTAGTCGACAATCCAGTGCGTGCCGTCGTCGTCAATGCGAACACGGTCAATGACGACGGTCTGCAGCGCTCCATCATAATGCCCGGTCAGCGCAAGTTCGGCCGCGCCCGGCCCGTCGAGCAACCAGCGTCCACGCTCGTCGTTCAGGACGCCTGACAACGCCGCTTCCACGCGATCGCAAACGAGATCAATATCGGCATCGGCCGCGCCGAGTTCGGCCAGCCAGCGGCGACTGACCGGCCGCAGCTGCGCCATTGACCCGACTTCTGCCTCGACCCTGCCCTGGCTGATCAATTGCAACCAGCGATGGGTAATCGTGCCGGCGAGGCGCGCGTCGGCACCGACCCATTCGTAGCTGACCGCCTGCCCCCCGGATGCGGTTTCCGGAACCTCAGCGAAGCGCGGTGGCGGCGTGACCTCCGGCAGAGACCAGTCTGCCGACAGCCGCCGTAACGGCGGCTGAATCCAGACATCGCCGTCATCGGCCATATCGATTCCTGGCGACGATTCGAAGGCATCCTCGAAATCGCTCTGGACAATCGGCCACAGCAGGCTCAGCAGGCTGCGACGATCCGGGAGCTTGATTGCGGCGCCATCTCTGTCGACACCGGCATGTCCTACAAGGTGCAGAGACAATTTTGCACGTGTGCACGCTACGTAGAGCAAGCGTGATCGTTCGAGATCGTCCTTAGCCTGCCGCGTTTGCTCGATAAACTGGTGCAGCGAATCTCTTTCGACCTCGTCTTCGCGGCCAACCGGGCTGATGATCTTGTATTCGCTGCCGTCCTCATCCGTTGCGTCGAACCAGCTCAGGACGGCTCGCCGGCCGCCGGCGGGGAACCGCCCGAGGCCATGCAGGATGACGTGATCAAACTGCAGCCCCTTGGCTTTGTGCATCGTCATGATCTGCACCCTCGAGGCGACGCTCGACGAAACGCGTTCGCGATCGAGTTGCTGCAGGAATGCGACGACGTCCGGAATGGAGCCTCCTGCTTCGAACTTCGCCAGCGTGTCGAAGAAATGGTAGACGTTGGCAACGGCGTTTTCGTCGGCCAATAGTGCCGGGCCGCCAAGCGCGAACCATGCGCGCTCGACCCGGTGCTGCAGCGTCGATGAAAGGTCCGGCGCAAGGAAAGGCTGCAGTCTTTGCATCAGCAGCCCGACCGCTCTGTGCGCGTCCGCCGACAGTTTTTCGATCCGTGCCCGGTCCAGCAGCAGTTCCGGCACTGTCGCGGACGGCGCACCATCGACCAGCGTGTGCAGGTCGGTCCAGTCGAGCCCTGCCCAAGGCGAGCGCAGTATTGCGAGCCAGGCAACACGATCGCCGCTGTGCAACAAGCTCCGCGTCAACGCCAGTACGTCTATGATTTCCGGCAGGTCACTGAGGCGGTCGATATCAACAGCCTGGTACACGATGCCGAGTTCCCTGAGTTTTCGCAGCAGTAACGGCAGATGCGTCCTGCTGCGTACGAGCACTGCGATGGTCTCGTCGGTTGTTGAATCGAGCAACGAGCCGATAATTTCGCCAACGCGACTCGCCTCCGCTTCATTGCTCGCGCCAAACAAAGGGTGTACGACGCACTCGCCTTTGCCTTGCTGTGCCTCGACCGAGACCGAGGCGGAATACGCGACCGCACCTTGGCCGATGTCGTCCCTGACAGGCAGAATCTGCGGAAACGCAGCGTTGAACCAGTCGACCAGCCTCGAACCCGAGCGAAAATTCTGCCGCAACAGTAGCGGCTCGAGAGTCACGTAGCCGATACCCGAATCGCGCGCCAGCAGGAACTGCGCAACCTCGGCATTTCGAAATCGGTAGATCGATTGCATCGGATCGCCGACGACGAACAGCGTCCGCCCGTCACCTGATTGCCAGCCACCGGTCAGGGCCTCGAGCATGTGATATTGCCCCCGCGACGTATCCTGCATTTCATCGACCAGTATGTGGCGCAGCTGGTGGTCGAAAAGCAGCGCCATGTCGCCCGGTTCTTCGGCGGTGCCCAGCGCCGTAGCGGCACTGAGCGCGACCTCGATGTGATCGGTGACGCCCTGTGCAAGTGACAGGCGCCTGAATTCGGCGACGGCAACCGGCAATAGCCGAAACAGCGCGCGCAGCGCCTGCCACTGGTGCGCCGGATATTCGGGCGGCGGTAAACGGCGAACCTCGGCAAGGCGCTGCCGAAAAGGTTCTTCGCTGAGCAGGTCTTCGAGCACTGCTTTGAGCTGCGCTTTCTGACCGTCGTCGCCGGGCGGGAATCCCTGGTTCTTGTTGACCTGCTTACGGAAATCGCCGTTCTTGACCAGCAACAGCTCGCAAACGGCGCTCCACCACGTGAGTGCCTTGCGCAATTCGTCGACGCCGCTGTGCTGATCGATTTCCGGCGGCATCGGCCGGGACGCGAATTCCACGATCGGATGATCGATTTCGCCGGCATCCAGCAAATTGTTTGCGGCGTACACCCCGAGGGCCAGGAACTCGGCGGCGAGTTCCATCGGCAGACGGACACGGAGGTCGGCAAGATGTGCGCGAACGATGTTTGCGAGACTCCGTTCGAGCATATCGCGCAGCAGATCGTCGTCATCGTTCGTCCCCAGGCCGCTGCTGATGAACGGCAGCCACTGGTCACGCGTGCCTAACATGCCCGCAACGTATGCGACGAATCGGTTCGTGTTGTTGTCGAGATGGCGCAATACCGTCTCGGCTGCGTAACCGTTACCGCCGGTGTCGCCAAGCCAGTCGAGAGTAGCTGCCGCTGCATCTGCATAAAGCCTGTCGAGATCCGTATCCTCGGCTATCGACGGTGAGGCGCCGGTGGCGGTCTGGGTCAGCGGCAGCATCCGCGCAATCGATGCGTTCAGGGAATCCATTGTCTGTATGCGCATGCGCTGCACATTGGCGACGAGTTGCCATTGGCGCTCACGATCGCGCTCGAGCGCTTTCTGTGCGGCCTGCAGCGTAATTTCCTCATGCGGAAACGTTGCGGGTTCTCCGCGATGCGCACGTTGCAACGCATCCACGACACGCAGTCGCATTTCCGCTGCCGCTTTGCGAGTAAACGTGATCGCCAAAATTTCTTCGGGATCGTCGACGCTGCACAACAACGTCAGGTAACGCTGGATCAAGAGCTCCGTTTTTCCCGAACCCGCAGGCGCCTGAACAATGAAGGACTGTTGCGTGTCTAAAGCTCGCACGCGCGCGGCGCGGTCGGCTTCAATCATTTTCAAGTCAGGATTCACGGCGCAGCTCCGCATAGCGGCTGAGCACGTCCAGCGGGCGCGCATCCCGGCTGTTCTGCTGCACATTAAGACGCGCATCGCCCGCGGCGATCATCGCGGCGGCGGCGCGCACGATGTCCTTCCATTCGTCGAGGCGTCGCTGCCAGTCGTCGGCGGTATTGAATGCCGGCCCGGCGCCGTCGAGCCCGGTCTCCCGGCTGTCGACATTGAACAATGCCAGTCCTGCAACACTGGCGTCGAGCGCGCAGGCATAAAGGACCAGCTGCAGGTCGCCCGGCTCGCCGCTGGTGAGGAAGCGACGCTTGGCACCCGTCTTGTAATCGATGACGATCAGCCCACCATCGTCGTGACGATCGACCCGATCGCAGCGCAGGTTGAAGGTCGCACCACTCAACGTGACCGATACGTCACTTTCGACGCTGTCAATGCGAAACGCATTGCGGCCACGATCGACGGCGATGACCGATTCGAGCAGCGTCGCGCAACGCTCGCTTTCGATCGCAAGCAACTGCTTCAGTACCGAATCCGCGTAACGGGCGTGCTGACGGAACGGCTGTTCGATCGCACGTGCAATGCGCTGGCTGATCTGACTCTTCGACCAGCCTCTGATGGCCTCCCGGTCGGGTAGATCGGCGTACAGGCGCTGTAACGCGTCGTGAATGAGGCTGCCCCGGATACGAGCCGGGATGCCACCTTCGAATAATGGCAGCCAGCGAATGCCGAGCCGCCCAAACGCGAACGCGGCAAACGGATCGTGACACTGATTTTTGATCGTCGCCGCACCGCCCGTCACCGTCTCGCCGCGGCGCATGGCCGGTACCCGGTCCGCAACTGACACCAGCGGTGCTGCGGTCAGCGTTGCCGCATGCCAGCCGCTGTCCGGCGGCGAGGCGTCGATTGCGAATTCCGTCAGCAGTGCGCTGGGCATTTGTTCCGCGTCGCCGATGAGCCGGGGAAAGCTGAAAACGACCTCGTCGGCGCTCGCCGCCAGCCGGCGCAACACCCGCTCCGCAAACGCCGTGGTATCGGCGGGCACTGCATCGGGCATCGCGTAGAGCTGCTGCAATTCTCGCGACACGAGCACCAGCGGCTTTCCAGGTGGCGGCCAGGACGCAGCGGTCAGACCTGTCACCCAGAGCCTGTCGAACTCCATGCCGGCGGCCTCGAGTACCCCCAGGACGCTGACAACCGGCGTCGAGGTTTCCGCCTGGAAGATCGTGTCGCCGGCCAATGCATCGAGCCGCGCGACGGCCTCATCGTAGGTGATGGCGCCGCTGACCAGATCCAGCCGCGCAAGTTCGTTCAACAGGTCGCGCCAGCGGTTTATCAGCTGGAAGTCCGCGCTGCTGAGAGCCGCAGTGCCGGGCCACCGCAATACCTCGAGCACCTGATCGACACATTCGGCCCAGCGTGCAGCGGACTGTCGCGTCGCAACCTGTTGCAGCCTTTCGGTGACGGTCGCAATCCGGTCGAGCCAGTCAGCGCCGTCGGTCTGATTGTCCTTATCGGCCCGGCGCCGCAGAAACCGCAACAGCGCGGATTTCGACCATTGCCGATCCGGCACTTCGCGCAGCTGCAGCTCGAGGCGCGAGCGGCCGAAATCGGACCCGTCCCCGAAGAACGGCGAACGCAACAACAGGCTGATATCTGCAGCACGCAGATCTCTGGCAAGGAAACGCAGCATCAGCAGCGCGTCGTGAATCGCAGGATAATCAGAGAGCCTGCGGCCGAAGGACACGTTCAGCGCGGCCCCGTATTGTTCTTGCGCGTATTGCCAGCCGGGCAGGAAACCCTCGCGCAGGAGCCGGGCGCTGCGATCCGCATCCTTTTCAAGATCATTGACAATGATGGCAAGGCGGGCCGACGGCGACGTCGTCAACACCTTGCGGGCCCACTGCCCGGCGGCGCGGAGTTCGCTGTCCGGAGTTTCACAGCTGACCAGTTTGCCGGTCGCGCGCCGCATTGCCGCCCGGTGTTGTTTTCCGGCGCCGGCCTCGACGGCGCTGTCGATCAGTGTGGCTGCCTGCGGGCTCAGCCGATCGAAGCCGGCAATTGTCAGCTTGCGGGGAGCCTGCAGCGTTCCCTGCCGGAATTTTTCTGACAGCGTGTCGGGGAGCATCGCGTCGTCGATCCAGCCGCGGGACTGCAGTTCCGTCTCGTAGCGTCCTGCAGCCCGGGCAAATATGCGCTGGTCCTGTCCCGCCGCCCGCGCCTGGCACTCCGTCAGCGGCACGCGCCACGCGTGCAGCTGGTTCCAGGTATCGCGGCACAGCCGGGCAAGGCTGCCGATATTGATTAATGGATCGTCGATATCCGCGCGCAGGCAATGCTCCCAGACAACGCGACTTTGCTGGTTATTGATTCGGACAGGCATCGACCGGTCCGGACGGCAGGATTCGACGAGGACGGCGAGCCATTCGTGCCAGGAATAAATTGCCGGACGCCGCCAGGCCGTTGCGCCTTCCTGGAGCCGACGCTCGGCGAACATTGAATTCAGCTCACGCGCGAGTCGCCGGTTTGCTGTAACCAGGATCGAAGCGTCGTCGTCGAGCGCTTCCTCGAGCCATACATACATGGCTCAACGATGCTGATCGAGCAACGACTGGATTCGATCGAAGACCGTATTGAGCGTCTCCGGATCGGGCAGCGTCGTGATCCGGAAATGATCGGTGTACGGCGTATTGAAACTGCTGCCGGGCGCGACAAGAACGTGCATCGTTTCGAGCAGTTCGAGCGCGAAGGACTGATCGTCCAGCGATTCAGCGAAGCGGTCGTCGAGCTTGATGAACGCGTACATCGCGCCGGCAGGTGCTGTCATCGACAGATACGGGCTGTCGTCGACGCGCTCGATGATGGTCTGGCGAGACTGATAGAGCCGGCCACTCGATGCGACCAGATCCTGAATGCTCTGGAAGCCGCCCAGCGCGGTTTGCACGGCCCATTGTCCCGGCACGTTGCTGCAGAGTCGCAGCGCCGCGAGCAGCTCCATGCCATGGATATAGTCACGTGCGCGTTCGATGTCACCGCCGAATACACACCAGCCGACGCGATAGCCGCAGGCACGATAAACTTTCGACAAGCCCGAATACGTGAGGCAAACGCCATTACTCATCAGCGTCGCCATCGGGATGAACTCCGCATCGTCATACACCATCTGGTCGTAGATTTCGTCACTGAGAATGACCAGGTCGTTGGCCTCGGCAATCGCGACGATGCGCTCGAGTACGGCGCGGTTGTATACGGCACCGCTAGGATTATTTGGATTGATGACGACGATGGCGCGAGTCGACGGGCCGATCAGAGACTCGATGTCGTCGGGATCGGGAACGAAACCGGCGGCAGGCGCACACGCGTAGTACCTGGGCACGCCCGCATTCAACGACACCGCGGCCGACCACAGCGGATAATCCGGGCTGGGAATCAACACCTCGTCACCGGGATTCAGCAGCGCGCGCAGGGACAGGTCGATCAGCTCACTGACACCGTTGCCGATAAAGACCTCGTCGGCACTGACCCCGTGAATGCCGCGCTCCTGCTGCTGCATGACGACGGCTTCGCGCGCCGGAAAGATGCCTTTCTGGTGGCAGTAAGGTTCAGCCTGCCCCAGGTTCTCGATCATCGCGAGCCGCATGGTCTCGGGCGTACGGAAACCAAACAGGCCGGGATTGCCGATGTTCAGCGATATGATCTCGTAGCCGCGCTTCTCGAGCTCCATGGCACGATTGGCGAGCTGTCCGCGAATTTCGTACTTGACGTCGCGCAGCGTGGCGCTGCTGGGAATCGCATGACCCGCTACGACAGGTTTCAGCGACTTTAATGTTTCAGAGGGCACCGGCATTCTTCAGGTCCTGAATCGATTCGGCAGAATAACCCAACCATTCGCGCAATACCTCGTCTGAATGCTGTCCCAGCAGCGGTGGCGCACGCCGGTAGTCGACCACGTGCTCCGCGAAGCGCACCGGATTGGCAACGGTCGGGAGCGATGCCGACAGCGGGTGCTGCAACCGATGCACAAGGCCGCGCTCGCGCGCGTATGCCGATTCGAATACCTCGTCGACGCGATTGATCGGGCCGCACGGGACATCGACCCTGGATAGTGCGTCGATCCAGTGCGCCGTCGATCGCGTTCGGAAGATGCGGCTGAGCTCGTCGACGAGCCGCTCCCGTTGATGGACGCGGTCGGCGTTGGTCGCAAATGCCGGATCATCGGCAAGCCCCGGCGCGCCGATTGCGCGCACGCAGCTGGCAAACTGGCGGTCGTTACCGACGGCCAGCATGAGGTGGCCATCGGTCGTGGCGAACGCCTGGTAAGGGACAATATTCGGATGCGCCGTACCGCGACGCCCGGGAACGACCCCTCCGACCAGGTAATTCATCGCCTGGTTTGCAAGCCAGGCGACCTGGCTGTCATACAGCGGTACCTCGATCGTGTCGCCCTTGCCCGATTTTTCGCGAGCCCTGAGAGCTGCGATGATCGCGGTCGCGGCATACATGCCGGCCATGATATCGGCCGCGGCGACGCCGACTTTCTGCGGCCCGCCGCCCTCTTCATCGGGCGCACCGGTAATACTCATCAGACCACCAGACGCCTGGATCATCGCGTCATAGCCCGGTTGCGTCGCCAGGCTGCTGTCCTTGCCGTAGGCTGAAACCGTGCAAACAACGAGCCGCGGATTTTCGGCGCGCAGGACATCGCTGTCCAGCCCGATAGCGGCAAGTGTTCCTGCTCTGAAATTCTCGATCAGCACGTCGGCCTTCGACGCCAGTCGCTTCAGCACACGACAGCCGTCGGCATTCTTGAGATCGATCGTAATCGAGCGCTTATTGCGGTTGGCCGCTAAAAAGTAGGCGGATTCGCCCTCGTCGCCCCCAAGCCATGGCGGCCCCCAGTGGCGCGTATCGTCGCCGCTGCCGGGCCGTTCAACCTTGACGACGTCGGCTCCGAAGTCACCGAGTAATTGCGTCGCCCACGGTCCCGCCAGTACCCGCGACAGGTCCAGCACCCGAATACCGTCCAGGGGCCCGCGATTTGCTGTGTTGTTGTCGGTCAATCCCCGCACCCCGTTGTTGCAAGCGCCCCGTCGTCAGCATCGGACCCGGCCGCCGCCAGGCCGTGCAGCGCCAGCGTTCGATAAAAAAACCCGACCAAC